>NZ_FONF01000032.1:0-22364 GCF_900112835.1 Marinobacter sp. DSM 26671
TTGGTAAAAAGTTTGCCGGCGTGTATGACATCAGCCTCCGCGGTTCTTACGGTTTCATGGGAGACTTCTACGGAGATGACCCGGAGGATACCTATAAGGTCGTAGCTATGGTCAATATCAGTTACTGATCAACGTGTAATTTCATGATCTGATACAACGGCCGGGCCTTAGTCCGGCCGTTTGTCATTGAGCCGAACATGCGGAAGGTCGGCAATGATTTTGACGAAATCCTCCAAATGAGGACACTAGCTGACCCACGCAAAGGGGCCAGCCTTTTCTACTGGGCATTATCGTACTAAAACCACCACCGGACGCCCGCCACGAAGCTGGAGGACTCGACGTCTTCCCCCTCGCGCTCACGAAGGTCCTCTGTGTTGCCCAGAAAGCGGGTGTAAGAAACACCCACGTAGGGCGCAAACTCCCTCGAAAAGTGGTATCTCAGACGGAGCCCCAGGCCCACATTATTGATGCCACTACCGACGCCCCACTCCTCAACATCGCTGAAGGCAACGAGCGTTTCGCCGCGGCCCTGCAAAATGAGCCTTTGGGTCAGCAGCCAGTCGTACTCGGCTTCAAGATCGTATGACACGTCACCGTCGTCGGTGACTCGGAGATTTGTGTCTACCTCAAACCAGTAGGGGGCAAGTCCCTGCAATCCAACAATGGCCGAATAGCGCTCCTTATTAGGGCTGGGGCCAAACGTTGTCTGGGCACCCAATCCTGTCTGTATATCCCAGAAGCGATCGAAGCGATAGCTGTACTGCACATCAAAATTTTCGATGTCGCCGCTGTCGCTGGATAGATCAGTCTCACCTTCCGTTTCGACCCAGAGCCGATTGCGATCTTTACCAATCCAGGCCTGGGCGTCCCACAGGGCCAATTCGTTGTCGCCGTCACGCTGGTATTCCATCCGGTCAAACAGAACCTGGCCAAACACCTGGTTGTCGTGTATCGGCAGCGTCCAGTCCGGTTCGGCCTGAACGCCAGTACCGGCGGCGCCGGCTCCCGAGGCAAGCGTTAAGGCTGAGGCACCCACAACCCACTTGATGCGATTCATCATAATGTTCATCCCCTATCCCGTTAAACGACCGACACGACACGAAACATGCCTGCGTCCATGTGGTACAGAAGGTGGCAATGGAAAGCCCAGTCACCCGGTGCATCCGCTGTGATCAGCGCGGATACACGCTCGCCGGGTTTGACGGAAATCGTGTGTTTGCGTGGACGATATTCACCTGCACCGGTTTCCAGTTCCATCCACATGCCATGCAGGTGAATGGGGTGATCCATCATCGAGTCGTTGACGAGGATCAATCGCAGGCGCTCGCCATGGTAGAACTTGACCGGGCCATCGACTTCAGAGAACTTTTTGCCGTCGAACGACCACATGTAACGTTCCATATTGCCGGTAAGGTGCAGTTCCACCTCGCGTTCGGCCGGGCGCTTGTCGGGCCAGCCCTCAATGCTCTGCAACTGGGAATAAGTCAGCACCCGATGGTTGGCTGTTTCAAAGCCTACACCAGGGTCATCCAGACGCGATTGCGGGCTGGAAGCCACCATGGCCGCCCCGGGACACGGACATCAAAGAAGGTCATCGCCGAGGCATTGATGAATCTCAGGCGAATTTTCTCGCCGGGACGGAACAGCCCGGTCCAGTTACTGGCGGAAGGCGATCCGTTCATCAGGTAGGTATATTCAGAAGCGGTTACATCCAGAATATCCCGGGGGCTCATTCGCATTCTGCCCCACATGCCGGCTTTGCTCCACGCAGCATCCCAGCCCATGGTTTCAACATCCTTGAAGAAGTCGCTAACGGTGCGCTGGTTGTAGTTATAGTAGCCCTCTGCCACTTTCAGGTTGCGGAATACGTCCTCGGGAGAGTCAAAGGTCCAGTCAGATAGAACCACAACGTATTCGCGATCATAGGCCACCGATTCGGGCTCGGCAGGATCAATGATAATCGGCCCATAGTGGCCTAGCTGTTCCTGAAGGCCAGAGTGGCTGTGGTACCAGTAGGTGCCATGCTGTTCGACCGGGAAACGGTACTCAAACGTTTCGCCGGGCATGATGCCGGGAAAGCTGACGCCAGGAACGCCATCCATCTGGTACGGCAGAATCAGACCGTGCCAGTGAATGGATGTTGCCTCCGGTAGCGTATTGGTGACACGCAAGATTGCCTCGCGCCCCTGTTTGAGGCGCACCAGAGGCGCTGGCAGAGTGCCGTTGATGGTGATGGGCTGTTCCGAGACTGTGCCCCCTATCTTGAGAGGTGTTCTCGCGACGGTCAGGTCGTAGATGTCAGCGCCATTACGCACGGTGTGAAATGCGTTCGTGTTGTCCAGTTGTCCTCTAGCATAGGCCGGCAACAAGCTGTCGAAACCGGCAAGAAGTCCCATCGTGGCAGCTCCTTGGATAAAGCGCCGCCTGGACACACCTGCATAGAAATGTCTATCGCTCATAGGTTGCTCCTAAAACCATGTATATACAGCTTCTTGCGTTCGTGACTCGATTATTGATGCTACCCGGTGCAACTGAAATCAAACTGAAAAGTCGACCGGTAACCCCCCATTTTTAACGGGTTGCTGTTTTTCTGGGGAGTTGCCGTTACTGGTACAATCCATGGCAGACTGGCGAAACTTTCCCACCACGAAAAACGGCGCTTACAAATGAAAATTCTGATTGTTGAGGACAATGCGGTACTTGCCAAAAAAATATCGGACTGGCTTGCGCAGGCGCACTACACAGTCGATGTCGCCAAAACCGGCAAAGAAGCAGACTCGTTGATTGAAACAAGCTCCTACCAGGCCGTTATTCTCGATATCGGACTGCCCGATGAAAATGGACTGTCTTTAATGCAAAGATGGAGAAAAAACGGGAAAAAAGAGGCCATCCTTATTCTGACCGCACGCTCCAACTGGACTGAGAGAGTAGAAGGGTTGAACGCGGGTGCCGACGATTACCTTCCCAAACCGTTTGAGTTTGATGAACTGAAAGCCCGGCTCAATGCAATTATCCGAAGGAAGGATGGCAGAACAACAGATCAAATCAGTGTCGACGGATTTCGTCTCAACGCCAGCTACCGAACGCTGACCACGCCCGACCAGAAAGAGTTCAGACTGACAGCCACTGAATTCCGCCTTTTGCAGTGTTTCCTGCGTTCACCAGACAGGGTATTTTCACAGGATGAACTGGTTGAAACCCTCTACAACATTGAAAGATGTCCCACCAGGAATGTTGTTCAGGTCTATATAGCCAGGCTCAGAAAAATAATAGGGGGCAATAAAATCAAGACTTTGCGTGGCCAGGGCTACCTCTTCGAAAAAGATCCTACTGGCTGAACGCCCGAACGAACCAGGTCAACATATGCCAGCTCCAAAGAGTATCCGAAGAACAGCCATTCAGTATGGGGCTGTTTTCAGCCTCGTCTATTTCACCCTGATATTCTTTTCACATGCCTACGTGATAAAACAACTATCGGACGAGTCCAGGAAACAACACCTGAGTAAAGAGCTGGAAAACTTTCAGGCAATCATTGAAGCCGAGTCCCCGACAACTGACGACCTCAGGAACATGATCCATCAGTTTGAAATGCTTCTGGGGCATGCCATCATCATCGAAACGGCAGGCGGGAGCGTCCTGACGAGCAACAACTTTGACCTGAGCCAAATGCAGGGCGTTGTGGATAAGCCCGAGGGTTTTATTCACATAGCGCAGGGCGCGAACACGCTTTTTGGGCTTAGACGTACGTTCACTGCTACTGGAAAGCTGGCCTCAATCACCGTTCTTGAAACCGAGGGGGCGCTCTCTGAACGACCGCTGAAGGCCCACCTGACATTGCTCGGTGCCTCGGCCGTTCTTCTGGCGATACTGCTGGCACTGATTGGAACCACCACACATCTGACGTTAAAGCCCATCAGTAGGATAAAAGAGGACCTGAGACGGCTCCAATCCGGGAAACAAAGTCGTCTGAACCCTCACGTGCCGGAAGAGTTTCGTCCGCTGATCCGGCAGCTCAATGATTTGCTCGAGCTGTCAAACCGGCGGCTGGACCGCCACCGCCGCCTGAATTCCGATCTCTCTCACCTGGTCAAAACCTCTATTTCTGCCAATCTTGCCATTTTGTCGGATATCGATACCTTGCCTCCGTCCCGGGAGGATGTTGTGTTTATGGCCTCTAACTTGCGGGAGCTTGACAAATCCCTGAAATACCGGATGAGCAAAGCAGACATATCAGGCAGACAGATGGGACGGACGTGCATGCCGGTTGAAATCACGGCAAGTGTCATCACCGTTATGGAAAAAATCTTCCCTGACACGGTTTTTCGCCTCCACACCAACTTACCTGAAAACTTCAGCTGGCCAATGGAACGGCAGGATCTTTCAGAGCTACTTGGCAATTTACTCGAAAATGGCGGGAAGTGGTGCCAGACAACCGTCGACGTTACAATCGCCCGCACGTCATCAGGACTCTCCATAGAAGTAGCGGACGATGGCCCCGGAATTTCTCCCGAGGCGGCAGCCACTGTCATGAACAGGGGTACCAGGCTGGATGAAACGGTCGCCGGTTTTGGGCTCGGATTGTCCATCGTGTCCGAGATTGTCGAAGACAACCTCGGACAGATGAACATGGGTACCTCAAAAAACGGAGGAGCCAGCATTGTCATTCTACTGCCACTTCCGGATTAGAAAACCTCCAGAAAGGCAACCGTCGATGACGCAGCGCGGCTTCTCCCATTTTTTACCGTTGGATATCACTCACCTTGGCTCTTGAAAAGCGACCGAACAGAACCGGCAAAACAAAGAGTGTCAGGAAAGTTGCAGTCACGAGACCACCAACAATCACGCTGGCCAGTGGCTTCTGGATTTCCGCTCCCACGCCCGTCGACAACAGCATCGGTATCAAGCCGAGCGCCGAGGTTATTGCTGTCATCAAGACAGGACGTAAACGGGAGACGGCACCTTCAAACACCGCGGTATCCACGTTCAACCCATCCTGTATTCGCTGATTGATGCTTTCGACCATAACGACCCCGTTAAGCACCGCCACACCAAACAGTGTGATAAATCCAACGGAACTGGGCACTGAAAGATACTGGCCGGAGACCCAGAGCGAAAAGACACCACCAATTACGGCAAGCGGCACGTTGACCAGAATCAACAGCGCTTGACCAACCGAACTGAAAGCGAAGTAGAGCAACAGCGCAATCAGGCCCAGAGATACAGGTACCACAATGGTCAATCGTTTCTGAGCTCGCTGCTGGTTTTCGAACTGACCACCAATATCCACCGAATAGCCGGGGGGAAGGTTCACTTCTGACGCGATGGTATCCTGAATATCGGCAACCACACTGCCCATGTCACGACCCTGCACATTGGACTGAATGACCACACGGCGCTGAACGTCGTCGCGGCGCACCTGGGGCGGGCCAGACTCAATAGACACATCGGCCACATCACCGAGTCTCACCCAGGCTCCGGAAGGCGCCTGCAACCTGAGATCAGCAATGGCATCCCGGTCTTCCCGGAAACGTTTGGCCAGGCGCACATAGATATCGTACCGCTCATTTCCGTTGATGATCTGGCCCGCGGCGGCACCACCCAGTCCGTCCCGGACGACACTCATCACATCAGACACGGCGAGTCCGTACCGGGAAAGTGCCTGACGGTCTGGCTGAACCACCAACTGCGCTTCACCGGCAATCTGCTCCATGGCCACATCCCGTGTTCCCTGAACGGTTTGGACCGCCGCTTCAATCTGCTGGCCTTTCTCCGCCAGTACGTCGAGATCCGGGCCAAAGAGTTTGATGGCCAACTGCGCACGAACACCTGACAACAATTCATCAACCCGAGTCGCGATAGGCTGAGAAAAGTTAAACAGTAGTCCCGGGTGCTGTTCGAGCTTCTCCTCAAACAGAGCCTGCAATTCATAGCGATTACTGGCGCTGGTCCACTCCGAAGTTGGTTTTAAGCCAATATAGACCTCTATGTTGTTAACTGGCTCCGGGTCGCCGCCTATTTCTGCTCGGCCAGCCCTGGACAGAGCGTAAGTCACCTCTGGAAACTCCATCAGCATGGCCTCCAGTTTCGGCGCCACTTCAAGCGCCGTATCGAGGCTTGATGAAGGGGCCAGGGTCACCCGGAGGTTAATCGTGCCCTCTTCCAGTTCAGGCACGAACTCCGTGCCCAGTCGTGGAACAATCAGCGCCGCCAGTACAACAAGAACCGCCGCCGCGCCAACAACCACGCGGCTATGCTTCAGTGACCAGGCAAGCCCCATGCGATAGAGCTTTTCCAGGGGTTTTAGAATGAAGCTTTCCCGCTCCCGGATACCCTTACGGAACATGTATGACGCCAGCGCGGGTACAACCACCAGAGCGACGATCACCGCCGACACGATAGCCAGCATGATGCTGATTGCCATTGGCTGGAACAGCTTGGCTTCCACACCTTCGAAGCTGAACAGAGGCATGAAAACGACCAGGATAATCGCCGTCGCGAAAAAAATCGGCCGCGCCACTTCCCGGCCGGCTTCCTGGAGACGAAGGGCAATGCCATGATCATCGTGTGACGCGTCCAATGGATCGGGGTCATCTCCAGCCAACTCATCCCGATGGGCGTCATGCTCGCCATCAGGATGGGTCAGATGCTTGAACATGTTCTCAACCATAACAACAGAGCCATCCACCAGCATGCCGATTGCCACAGCAATACCGCCCAGAGACATCAGGTTGGCCGAGAGACCGAACCAGGCCATGATCATCAGGGCAATCCCGATGGAAATCGGTATTGAAAGCAGCACCAGCGTTGTTGCCCGCAGATTCATCAGGAACAGGGCAAGCACGATCGCAATAAACACAAAAGCCAACAGAAGCGCATTGGTCACCGTCTCTACGGCCTTGGTCACCAGATCCGCCTGGTTGTAATAGGGCTCAAAACGAACCCCACTCGGAAGCGCCTGATTTATGCGATCAATGCGGGCCTCGATGCCGTCGATGGTGGCTTTTGTGTTGGCCCCCATTCGTTTGAGTACAATGCCAGAAACCACTTCACCCAGTTGTTCAACCTGACCGGCTTCATCCTTCCGGGTCATGGTTACCGCACCCTGGCGAATTTCAGTGCCCAGCGCTACCTCGGCGACATCGTTCACTGTCACTGTAATGCCATCACTGGTTTTAACGGGCACCTGACGGATCTGCTCGAGCCCCTGCTCGCCATTACCCAGCCAGCCCATACCGCGAATAACCAACTGCTCCTGCCCGCGGCCCATATACCAGCCCCCAACATTGGAGTTGTTGTTCTCCAGGGCTTCCATGACATCGTTCTGTGATAAGTCATAGGACAGCATTCGCGCCGGGTTCAGGTTAACCTGGTACTGGCGGACCTCTCCGCCAAACGACAGGATTTCCGTAACCCCTTCAGCCGGTATCAGCAACAGTTTGACCAGCCAGTCGTGCAAGCTGCGCAATTCCATTGCGTCGTACCCCGAATCCGGGTCCGCTATCAGCAAGTACTGGTAGACCTGGCCAAGACCGGACGTATTCGGCCCCATTTCAGGCACCCCGACCCCGTCCGGAATCAGCTCCCGCGCGGCCTGCAACCGCTCGAAAACCAGTTGGCGCGCGAAATAGATATCCGTGCCCTCTTTAAAGACCACGGTGACACCAGACAACCCGGTTTTGGAGATGGACCGAACCTCCTCAACATCCGGCAACGCATACATCACCGCTTCAATGGGATAGGTGATCAGCTGCTCGACTTCCTCAGCCGCAAGTCCGGGCGCCTCTGTATTAACAGCGACCTGGACGTTTGTAACGTCGGGGAAAGCATCAAGATTCAGTTTTGGTATCTGAAACGCGGCCGTGGCGATAAGCACTGCAAGCGCAATAAGAACCAACAGGCGGTTCTGAACCGCCCAGTCGACAACTCGGTTGAACATAACGGCTCCCGGAATCAGTGGTTGTGCGGATCAAAGCCGCCTTTGGCAATCTCAGAGGCCACAAAAAATGCGCCCCGCAAAACGACTCGTTGGCCCGCAGCCAGGCCGGAAACCTCACGGAGCCCGCCAATTGAGCGGCCCAGTTCCACTTCCACGGGTTCATACTCGCCTTCGGCCTCTTCCACATAGACCGTCCAGTCGCCGTCCGCGCCACGCATCAATGCAGTCTCCGGCACGGCAAGCACCGGCTCGCTGGTCTTAAAACGAAAATACACATCTGCGAACATTCCTGGATGAAAACGATCTTCAGGATTGTCCAGCTCAAGCCTGACAATCCGCGTGCGGGTCACAGGATCAATGGTGTGGGCTTCCTGGGACACCGTTGCCACGCCCACACGACCCGCTGCCCTGACTTCGGCTTCCGCGCCCTTCTCTAGAACAATGTCGGAGCTTGCTGGCAGATGGGCTTCTACCCAAAGCTCACTCTCATCAGCAAGAGTCACCAGCGGCTGGCCAGCCTCAACTCTTTGTCCTTGCTCAAACTCATCGGTCAGTACTGCACCATCCACGCGAGCCCTGAGCATGTATTCACCGAGACTATCCACCCCGCTGGCCTTCAACGCACCAATGTCATCATCGTTCAGCCCGTAAGCAAGCAGAGTCGCCCTTGCTGCTTCAATGTTGGCTTTCGCTGTATTGAACCGCTGATCGCCAACCACGGAACGACCCAGCCCGCTGATTCGCTTCCATTCAGGAAAAGCTTTCCTGTAATCCGCCTGCGCCTGTGCCACCGTCTCACTGAACAGGGTTACCAGCGGCTGGCCCTTGGTTACGTGCTCACCCAGTTCCACGTGACGCCGCAGCACCACTGAGGCAACCCGGGGGGACACGTGATAGCTGGTATAGCCGTTGGTCAGCAGCTCACCGGGAGCGTAGATTTCATAGTCAACGTGCTTGCTTTCGAGGGTTGCTACTTCAATGCCGGCGAGCTCTTTCTGTTTGGCATTGATGCTTGCGGTGGCCGCTTCTTCATGGCCACCGTTCTCGTCTTCGTGGCCGTGCCCCCCTTCCTCTTCATGATCACCTTCCTCCTCATGCTCACCTTCTTCACCATGATCTTCCTTATACTCGCCCTCCTCACCGGTGACTTCCTGATGATCGTCGCCACTGGCAGCATGATCATGACCGGCTTCCTGATGAGCATCTTCCTCTGCCTGTACAAAAGAAAGTGGGGCTGTAAGCAACGTCAATGCGAATACAGAAATCAGAGTTTTTTTCATAATGAATATCCAGTTTCCAGACTAGTATTGGAAGAGGGTGATCAGTTCGCCAGACTGGCTCAAGAGCTCAATCAGACCCAACTGCGCCTGCTTTTCCAGTTCAATACCGGTTTTCAGGCTCTCCGCGCGCTGGCCCAGCGCCTGGAGATACTCAGAGGTGGAGAGGTCGCCGACCTGCCACTGCTTCTCAAGCAAATCAGCACTTCGCTGTACACGCCCCTGGGAGAGTTCTGTCCATCGGCTGAGTTGGGTGTCGTATCGCTTCCAGGCAGCTCGGGCGCCCGCCAGATCATACTGCTGCTTCCGATAAAGTGCCTGAAACCGAGCCTCGGCCTCTAATGATCGTCGGTTGGCAGCCTGGATTTCGGCACGGTAGTTATTACGGACATTCAGAGGGATCGAGAACGTCAGGCCAACCAGGTTCTCACCGCCATCACGCCCTCCGCTCAGCCCGACCGTGGGAGATGCCGCCGCTCTGCGACTGACCACCTCGGCTTCGCTCCGCAGCACCTGCCACCTCGCGCGGGCAGCAGCAATTGACGGATGATCCAGCAAATTGTCGTTATCGACCCTGGAAGCAAGAGCCGGCCAAATGTGCCCGGGGATCCCCCCATCCTGAGGCCGCCAATCCGGCAGAAGCTCTCTGACCCGGGCTTGCGCCTGATCAACCGCAGCCTTTGCCTGGGCGAGTTCACTGAGCTGCTGAGAAAGGCTTAAAAAAAGCAACTCTGCATCGGTACTCCCCAGGTCGCCCGCCTGCTGGCGTTGCTCAACCTGCTCCAGCAAGGCATCCAGACGGTGTTGCTGGGATTCCGCAATTTCTTCGGCACGCGTCGCCGCGCGCCACTCGACAAGCGCAAACAGCGACTCGGACGTTTGTGCCAAAACCGCCTCGTTCAAATCAGCTTCAGCGGAAAGCCTGATCAGCTTTGCCTTGTCCTTTAGCGCACCCTGTTGATCAGACCAATCGATCGTTTGTGATAGCCCTGCCACAAAGTTGTTGTCACTGCCATTTCTGTCTGCTCCAACAGACAGCTCCGGGTTATACAGCGGTTGTTCGCTTGCCTCAGCATCCGCATCCCGGGCTGCCGCCTGCTCTGTCGCCGCCATGACATCCGGATGCTTGCTTATCTGGCCAGTGAGCCAATTTGTCCAATTCACAGTCTCCGCTTGACCGAACAGAGGAATAGACAATAGTACTGAACACAGCAACGCCCTGGGCGAGTGCTTGCTTGCCTTCATCGACTTTCTCCCGAAGGGGTTGTTAGCCACAATTCATGGGGGCGAGACGCCCATGACAAGGTAGGTGGAGATAGTAAGTGAAAAGGTTGAAATGAACTTGAATTTGGAAGGCATTAGCTCAGGGAACTTGAAAGTGCTCCTCAATAAGGGCGGGGAGAAGCGGCATCGCGACTCATGGCCACGATGCCGCCATCCAATCTAGGAAAAGCGCTGGTTTGATGCCGGTTGAAGTGCGCTCTCGTCGGTCGCACCATCGTCGATACGAACAGCCCGAACCAGGCGGGATACAAGCACCTTGCCGTCACCCGGGTGCCCTTCCTGGGTTCTGCCCGTTCTGACAATGAGTTCCACAACTTCACCAGCGACATCATCGGTCGCTACGTCTATTTCCAGCTTGACCATCTTCACTTTCTCCAGAGGCGACTCATCGCCGACCAGATGACCAAATTCGCCGAGAGACACGACAGCAATACTTGCCACCCCCTTAACTTTGGCCAGAGCATCAACCACATGCCCTGCCATCACTTCTCTGACATACGCTTTTATTTCATACATAAACCGTCTCCTGACTATCAGACTGAAACGTCACGACGTTCAGATGCAAACCACTGGTACACACTGGGCAACACCACCAGCGTCAGCAGCGTTGAAGTGATCAGACCGCCAACCACAACCGTTGCCAGTGGCCGTTGGACATTAGAGCCAATGCCATCGGCCAGCAGCAGGGGAATCAGCCCCAGAATAGCCACAGAGGCGGTCATCAGAACCGGCCGCAAACGGCGTTGAGCACCCAACTTGACTGCTTCAATGACTTCGTAGCCTTCGTCACGCAACTGATTGATGTAGCTCACCATCACCACACCGTTCAGTACGGCTACGCCGAACACCGCGATGAATCCCACGGCAGCGGGCACAGAGAGGTAAAGCCCCGTCACAAACAGCGCGACAATGCCACCAGTAACCGCAAAGGGCACATTCATGAAGATCAGCGCCGCATAGCGAAGACTACTGAATGCCGAAAAGAGAAGCAGGAAAATAAGCGCCAGGGTAATGGGCACAACGATCGCCAGCCGCGCCATGGCCCTTTCCTGGTTCTCAAACTGACCGCCGAACTCCACGAAATACCCCGGCGGCATGTCCACTTGCTCCTCGATCCGCTTGCGCAAATCCTGAACAACACCGCCCATATCGCGACCACGTACGTTCATCTGCACGTACTGTCGCCGACTGGCATTGGAGCGCGAAATTTTCTTGGGGCCAGCGTACATTTCAACATCGGCCACCCGTGAAAGCGGGATGAGCTCGCCACTATTACCCCGGAGGGGAAGCTTTCTGATTTCATCGATGGACCCGCGATAGGACTCTTGCAGCCGGGCGAAGATCTCAAATCGCCGGACACCGTCGAAGACCAGCCCCGCGCCTTTACCGCCAATCCCGGTTTCGACCGTACTCATCAGGTTATCAATGCTGATGCCAAACTGCGCCAGCACTTCACGGTCGGGGCGAATAACGATCTGTTTTTTACCTGCGCTCTGCTGAGCGCGCACATCCGTTGCCCCCGGCACATCATTCGCCAGGGCCGCCACTTCCTTGCCGATCCGGCCCAACTCGTCGAGGTCGTCGCCGAAAATGCTGGCAACCAGTTGCGCCTGAACGCCTGAGAGGAGTTCGTCGGTTCTGAGCTGAATCGGTTGTGACAGATTGTTGGCAAGCCCGGGAACCCGCTCATCCAAAGACTCCGCAATCCGGCTCTGAAGGTCCTCATAGCTCACATCTTCTCGCCACTGATCCAGAGGCTTCAGATTGACGAGCGTCGCGACAACGTTCACGGATTCAGGATCACCGCCCACCTCGGCACGACCGATCCTGGCATAGGTGCCGGTGACCTCTGGAAATTCATCGACAACGGACTGAATCCGTTTGCCATACTTGATGGCGGATTCAAGACTGGCTCCAGGAGGCAGTGTCGAGCGAATCTGGAACGTGCCTTCCCTGAGCGTGGGCACGAACTCGCTCCCGAGATAGGGAAACAGCAGGAGACTGCCGGCAAAGGCAATGACGGCCACGCCCATTACAATTTTAGGGGCTTTGACGACAGTATTCACCACCGGCTTGTATAGCCGGTTCAGGAACAGAACCAGCTTCGGCTCTTTGTGTTGTCCACCCATCTTGAATGACAGCGAGGCCAGAACCGGCACCAACGTCAACGCGAGTAACAGCGCACCGATCAACGCAAAACTGATGGTGTAGGCCATGGGCGAAAACAGCTTGCCCTCGACGCCCTGCAGCGTAAATAGCGGCAGAAAGACAATAATAATGATGCCGATGGCAAAGACGATCGGACGAGCCACTTCCCGGGCAGATTCACCTACAAGCCTCAGAACACTGACCTTTTCCTCTGATCGTTCTTCCAGATGTCGGAAGATGTTCTCTATCATCACAACGGCGCCGTCCACCATCATACCGATGCCGATAGCCAGCCCCCCCAGACTCATCAGATTGGCGGACAGGCCCGAAATCCGCATCGCAATGAATGCGAAAAGCACAGACAACGGCAAGGTCGCCACCACGATCAGTGTGGAACGAATATTTCCGAGGAACAGATAGAGGAACACCAGCACCAGAACCGAGCCCTCAAGTAACGCTTTCTCGACAGTGCCTATGGCCTTGCCCACCAACTCCGCCTGGGAGTAATAAGCTTCTATTTTCAGCCCTTCGGGAAGTGACTTGTTCAGATCATCGATTTTTGCGTTGACGTCCTCGAGTACCTGACTGGTGTTGGTTCCGATCAGCTTCATCACGTAGCCGCCCACGGACTCCTCGCCCGAGGACACCTCCGCGCCGCGGCGAATTGCCGGTCCAAGGCTAACCTCTGCCACATCCCTGACATAAATAGGAGACTCTCCCTCACTCTTGGACACAATGATGTTCTGGATGTCCTCGATGCCCTCGGTACCTGAATTAACCCAACCGTAGCCGCGAACTATATACTCTTCACCTCCTCGCGTAATGAAAGAGGCGCCGACGTTCCGATTATTCTGGGTGAGGGCGCCGCGAACGTCAGACACTGTCAGGTTCCTTGCCTGAAGCTTCTGCGCATCGATATTGACCTGATACTGTTTTACCTCGCCGCCGATGGACAGCACACCGGTTACACCCGGAACGGTTCTGAGCTGGGGCTTGACAATCCAGTCCTGGATCGTGCGGATTTCCTGCAGGCTGTATTGATCCTTATCCTCAGCTTCCAGGGAATACATCAGGATGCGCCCAAGACCGCTCGCTATGGGCCCGAGTTCCGGCTGCCCCATCCCTTCGGGAATCTGGCGCTTGGCCTCGGAAAGCCGTTCGTTTACCAGCCGCCTGGCGAAGTAGATATCGGTGCCATCTTCGAAATAGATGGTCACCCGCGACAACCCGAAAATCGACGTGCTCTGCACTTTTTCCAGCTTGGGAATTCCATACATGCTGATCTCAACGGGATAGGAAATCAGCGTTTCGATATCAACCGGCGACAGACCAGGACTGGTGGTAAACACCTGAACCATGGTCGGCGTCGCGTCCGGAAACGCATCCACCGGCAGTTTTTGAAATGAAAATACGCCGGCAACGATCACGGCGATAGCAAAAACAAGCGTCATCAGACGATTGTTCAGCGCATAATTCACAATTGCGTTGATCATGCTCCCCCCGGGGTTTAGTGTCCGTGAGCGGCGCTGCGGCCACTGGCGGTAATGGCCGACATCAGATCAAAAGCGCCTACTGAAACCACTTCCGTGTTTGCGCTAATGCCGGACTTGATCTCGATCCAGTCGTTTGCCTCCTTGCCAAGCGTGACGGGAACCGCCTTGTAAGCCCCTTTCTCATCGCCCGGAACAAACACAACGGAGTCATCGCCAATGGTTTGAACCGCATCATCCGGAACCAGCGGCAGTGAGGCCTCCGATTCCGTCATGATTCTGGCCGTGGCATAGGTATTCGGGCGAAGGTCGCCTCTGGGAGACTCCAGCACAACGCGAACCGGGATGGTGCGGGTCTTTTCATCGAGCATGCTCGACACCCAGGATACCTGCCCACTGTGAAACCGGTCAGAACTTGAATCCCTGGAGGAAATCTGAACCTCGTCTCCCGTTGAAATCTGGTCAATATCGGATTCGGACACCTGAAGAATGGCCCACAACACCGAGGCATCCGCCACGATGAAAGGCGTATCCGACGGACTCAGCGTTTGCCCCAGACGAACATGCATCTGCTCGACACGCCCCTCAATGGGTGAGCGGAGCGCGTATTGCGCCAGCCCCCCACTGTCACCTGACGACTCGCTGCCGTAAACCGCCAGTTGTTCCCGCACGGAATCGTACTCCGCTTTTGTTTCAAGAAAGGCAGCCTTGGCATCCAGGAACTCTTCTTCACTGGAAATACCCTGTCCCTGCAACTCCCTTTCACGATTGTAGTCAGACTCGGCCGCTTCTTTGCGGGCCTCCAGCGAGATTAACCGGGAGCGAATCCGGGCCAGCTCCACACTGTTCAGGGTTGCCAGTAACTGCCCCTTATTGACACGATCCCCCAGATCAACCGCCAACCCTGTCAGTTTTCCCTCCAGCAGCGGACCAACCTCGGCCACGCGGTCCGGCACATACTGAATCTCGGCAGGTGCCGTAACAATTGCGCCAGCGCGCCCCTTGGCAGCCGCCACAGTCTGAATCGACAGTAACTCTGTCTGCTCCGGCGTCAGATGGATCTGGCGGGACTGGTTTTCCTCTCCGGCATGCTCGGCTTCTTCATTTTCGTGCTGGTCACCCTCGGCTTCTCCGGCAGCGTATGCCTGCTGCAAGCTCAGAGCGCCGACAACTATTAACAGTATCTTCAGATTGCGAATCATTCATTCACCCTCAATATTTAGAGAACGGTACTAAGAGAACGGTCAATTTTGAGTTTCATACCCTCAGGAACCGGCTGACATCGACAGAGCACCTCCTGTGCTTATCTCCAGCGCCCGGACGGCATCGATATAATCATTCTGCGCCTGAACGTATTCCTGCCTTACCGACAGGAGATTGTCCTGTGCCGCCAGAACATCCGAGGCACCGACCTTGCCCGCCCGAAGTGCTTTCTGCATCAACTGTAATGTTTCCTCTGAACGCTCCAGGATCGACTCGTTCATCTGGCGCAGCCGAACGGCGGTGGATTCGTACCGGGCCACAGCTGACACAACCTGACGCTCTGTAGCCAGGCGCAAGGCCTCTGCCTCAAGCTCGGAGGTTTTCAGCCGCGCAGCAGCTTGTCTCTGCTCACCGGAATAATCATGAAAAACGGTCAAAGGCATCGACACCCCTGCACCGAAAAGGTTGGAGCCTTCCTCACGATCATAAAATCCGAAGACTTTCAGATTTGGAATCGTCAGGCTTTTGGCAACTTCAAGGCCAGATTCATCCGCTGCAATTCTGGCGGCCGCCGCTTTCAGGTCCGCTCTCTGACTCTGTGCCATCTCGACAAGCTGGCTGGTCGGAGGCAGGTCTTCGAGCGTCACATCAAGCTCGCCGGTCACCCCAACGGCATCGGAGGGGGACACCCCGAGCACTTCGGTAAGGTCAATTTTTGATTGCTCGAGCTTTTGTTCCGCCGAGGCTTTTTGATTCCGGGCCCTGGCAAGCCCAATGACTGCGGTATTGAGATCAATCCGGGTTTGTTTACCCTGTTTTACGGACATTTCAACCAGGTCTTTGGTGCGTTGCATAAGTTCAACGGCACGGGTTGCGGTTTCCAACTCTTTCTGAGCCAGCAGTATCCGGAAATAGGCGGCCCGCACCCGCGCCTTGGTGGCTACCTTCAGGTATTCAAGCTCCTGTTGCCGGGACGTGAGATTACTCCGGGCACGCGACTGCCCAAGGTCGCCGCGATTACCCATCCAGATCTCCTGAGTAACCCTCACCCCATATTCCAGGGACTCGTCGGCCTGATCCGGGGCCTGACGGGCCCCCAACTCAAACTCTGGATTGCTCGGCGCCCAGCGGCTGGCATGATCAAGCTGTCCCTGCTGTATCGAGACCGCGGCCCGCCTCAAAGCCAATACCGGGCTATTCTCGAAAGCCATCACCATGGCCTGGTTCAGGGAAACAGCCTGGCTGGCTTTGGCCTGCTGATATTCTTTCAGCGACACACTCTCTTTTGCCTGGGCCGACACCATAGGAGAGACGGCCAAGGCTCCCGGAACTATCATCGCGCACAACAACAATCGTTTGTTCATTCAGTATCATCCTGGCTGTTTGACTGAGGTCAGTGAGTCAGCATTTTTGCGTGGGAATCTGGAACGACCTTACAGACAAACCTTTAATACAGTTTGAAATTCAGGCACCGGATAAGAAATGAGCTTTGGCGGCAGGGGGGGGGCAGAGGTAAGGGCGAGGATGTCGAGTCACCGGGCGTCAAGGCAGGCGCACGATGGTGGGTTCTTGCATGATAAATAAAAACCGGCCCGTCATTTGGGCCGGCTTTTTATTCTGGATCTGAATTGCTTGTGATCACTTGGCCGATCAGAAACTCCTGCTCCAACCCAGCCAGAACTTCGGATCATCCGAGTTGACAGAGCCAAGCGCGTCGGTTGACTCAATGTCCGCGTACTCCACGTTAACACTGAAAGAACCGAAGTTTCCCGCATCCTTTGTAACGTTGGCGGCGACGTGTGAATAACTTGCCTCGCCGACAGAAGCCTTGCCGTCATCAGCGAAGTCGTAATAGCCAAGCGTCACACCGGCACTGTAGCTGTCCTCCAGAGGCACCCCAACAGAGGCGTAGTAATAGGCATCCCCCTGCACGAACACCCCATCACCACTGGTGTCGCTGTTGATCGTGTAGGCCAGGCCGATGGCCGCAATGCCATAACTGATCTCGCCGTACAGTTCGCCGAAGTCGATGGAGTCCGGCGCGTCAGGATACGCATAATAAATGTACCCAACGTCATAACCCAGTTCTTCCACAGAGCCGGAGAATCCGGCATAAAGATCAAGCTCATAGCTGGTGCCGTCACCAAAATCGACATTGGAACCCCAACCACCGGCGTAGAAGCCCGACGCATGCTCATAATCCAACCCTCCCTGGACAGCCGCAGCCCCGTCTGTCTGGGTGACGCCCCGGAACAGATAGTTGCTGCTGGCGCTCACATTTGAGCTGACGTCAGCGCTAACAATGGCGGGCGCAGCCTGAAGTGCTGCAAGCAAAGTGATACTGATAAATCCGGATTTGGTGAAAAACTGCTTCTTCATAATGGATACCTTCGGTTGGGTTTCATTGCTCCAAATATGATTTAGCAAAAGTCTTGCCACATCTTATTTATTCTTTTTTATCATTATTATAGAGACAAATCGGCACATTCTGAGCTTGCCCCCGAAAAACGACCCAACACCTAGCGCCCCAGAACCTGTCACCGGCCCGGACCAGCGCCCTGTTTTGATGCATTCTCTGTAACCATTCTGTAATCTTTGCCAAATAGACTTTAATAGCGCTTCAACACACACAAGCAAACCGAAAAAGGTGAGACAGATCATGAGCAAGAAATATTTGGGCTTGGCTTTGGCGATTTCTGCCGCTTCTGCTGCACAGGCCGGAAACGTTACGACCAGCGGCGAAGACCTTGTGATCGATACCGACAGCGGTATCAAAGTGAAAGTGTCGGATAACTCTGCGTCTTTTCAGCTCGGCGGGCGCATTCAGTGGGATTACGACGCCACGCAGTCTGACGACAACGGTGTTGACACTACCGATTTCGATGTGCGCCGGGCACGCCTCTACGCCAAGGGCCACTTTGGCGACTGGGCGTACAAGACCCAGTTCAACGTCGCTGAAAGTGATGGCGCCGACGGCGGTACTGCTGAAGACCTGTACATTCGTTACATGGGATTTGGCTCAGCTGCAACCGTGACTATCGGTAAACAGAAAGAGCCATTCGGCCTGGAAGAATTAACGAGCTCAAAAGACATCTCAGCGCTTGAGCGATCTGCCATGACCGAGCGTTATGCCCCCGGTCGCAGCGGCGGCATCCAGCTCAGCGGCAAAGGCAGCAACTGGACCTACGGTATCGGCTACTTCGAGGCAGGCGGCAATGGCAGCGACGATTTCAATAACACGGCAGTAACCGCACGGGGCACGGTTGCACCGATTCAAACGAACAATATGGTTGTTCATCTTGGTGCGGGTTATACCACGCGTGATGCCGACACTCAGGCCGATGAGGTCGATACGTTTAATCTGGAGCTCGCCGGCGCTTCCGGGCCCTTCCATGCCCAGGCCGAATATTTCGATTCCGAGGAAGGCCAGGTGGATGTTGATGGTTATTACGTACAGCTTGGCTGGATCATCACCGGCGAAAGCCGTCCTTACAAAGCCGGAGCATTCAAGCGGGTAAAACCGGCATCACCCAAAGGGGCCTGGGAAGTTGTTGCCCGCTTTGAGGATGGTGACGGAAAATACAGTGACGTGGGGTTGGCCACAACTGACGGCGAGCAAACGACACTGGGGCTCAACTATTACGCCAACAATAACGTCCGAGTTGGCGTGAGCTATATGGATGGGGAAGAAGCCAATGGCACTAGTGGAGATGAAGTACGTGCAAGGTTGCAATATGCGTTTTGACCGCATGGCGGGTTCTTGAATAAGCTTACCACTTGATTAGGGCACTGGTACGGGAAACATTGCGATCAAAAAACAATCGGAAAATTCAGTTAGAGTTCAGTTTAGCTTGATATAGTTCTTGCGAGTTAATGAAGTACTCAGGTTTTTAGGGCAGATATTCATCTGCCCATTTTTTTGTCTGCCCCGCTCTGAATAGAGCTCATCTGAAGTTTCTGGGTACATAGCTATCTGGCAATAATCAATTCCTGAAAAAGGGGCGCACCGACGCGCACGTGGAGTCGTCTGGCAGTCTGTCGGGATTAGGTTGTTAGGTCTCTCATAGCCAGAAAACCCCGGCTGGAAACCAGGGCTATGACAGAGAGAGAATGCAAAGGCGAACTCGCCGCCGATCAGTTGGCCTTGGGTTGTTGATCAGAAATTAACGCTGATCCCCAGCGAAGCGGTACGTGGCATGTTTGGCCTGGCGCCATCGGGCAAACGTGAAACAATTTGCTGTTCATCGAACAGGTTGTCCACTTTCAGGAAGACATCGGCACTGGCGGTCAGCGCGTAACGGCTGATGAAGTCGACCAGGAACAGGGATTCGGTCTCGTCCAGTTCGGTGGCCGTGTTGTTGCATCCCGCGCTCACACACATCTCATCGACGTAGGTAGTCACCAGATAGTTGTCCCAGCCGCTCTGGTGCTCCATGCCGACCCGCAGGCTCATCTGGTTTTCCGGAACGTCTTTGAGCTGCTCGCCTTTTTTCAGGCCAGAGGCAGCATTGTCCTTGCTGATTTCCGCCTGGGTAAAGGTGTAGGTAAGGCTGACCGGAAGGTAGAAGTCGCCCGCCTCGGTGCCGGTCTGGAGCTGGAATTCCGCACCGGCAATTTCAGCCTCGCCGGTTATAAAGCTGCCAGAGGTGGCGCCATTGCTGCACGGCGAGCCCACGGAGCAGTTTTCAGCCTTGTTGGAAAAGTCGCTGTAGAAGCCGATCACTTCCGCGAAGAACGCATTGCCAAAGTAGCGGACGCCAGCCTCCCAGTTCTTGCTGGTTTCCGGTTCTTCGTTTGCCCTGGCACCACCCCCGAGAGGGGAGAAACCTCGGTGCACGCCGCCCAGAACCTGCCAGCTTTGGGTCAGGTCGTAGGTAAAGGAAGCGCCGGGCAGGAGTTCAGCGCTGTCATTGGCGCGGGTGCTGTCGATGGTTGTGCGGCCGGGATCCGCGTATTGGGTGCGACTGGTCTGCACATCTTCGTAGCGCAGGGCCAGATTAATGCTGAGCTTGTCCGTCGCCTGCCATTTGTCGAGTGCCCAGAAGCTCAGGGCTTCGCCGGTCTCGAAGCGGTTGTTGCTGCCCGTTGGGGCCACGCTGTTCTGGAACACCAGGGAGCCATTGACCTGGTCGTACACATCCACCGGCTGGAAGCGATCCATTTCATCTTCGTGGGCGCGGGCGCCGAAGTCGAATTCGTGGTTGCCAATGTTTACATCGAAGTTTGTCTGCACGCCCTGGGAGACGTACTCTCTGGCGTTGTTCTTGTAATTCAGGCCGCTGGTGTCAACGGTACCGTCGAGAATACCCTGGGCATTGGCGTCACCGGCGTTTGCCTGGTCGATGATGTTTCCGGCGCCACTGAGCTTGTACCAATTGCGTTTGAAGTCGTTGCGATAGAGGGTTGTGGTGCTGCTTACATTGTCGCTCCACTCGAACTGATGAGTCAGGCTGATGCCGGAGTGGGTGTTGTTCATCTGGTCGATGCTGGACAGCCCGTAACGCCGGTTCGGATCCTGGCTGAAGTCCGCATCGGTCAGGCCGAGGTAACTGGAGTTGGAGGTTTCCTCGGAGTATTGCAGCTTGGCGGTCACGCTCTGGCGCTCTCCCTGCCAGCGCAGCTTGCCGACATAGTCCTCGATATCAAAGCCGGTATCGCGGCCACTGCGGTCAATCTCCTTGAAGCCTTTCGCGGAGCGCTGGACGGTCTCAAGCAGGTAGCCCCAGTCGCCGGCCGTGTCACCATAGGTTACATGAACGTCGGTGGAGCCGCGGTCGTTGGTGACTGTCTCAACATAGCCCTGCCGCTGATCGGGAATGGGTGTGGAAATCAGGTTGATGACACCACCGGTGGTTTGTGGGCCATAGCGCAGCAGCGGGGCACCCTTGAGCACTTCCAGCGAGGACATGCGCTTCAGCGTCGGGAAATAATAGGCGGCCGGATTGGAGTAGGGCGCCGGGGCGATCAGAACGCCATCTTCCATCAGTGTGACGTTGCTGCTGCGCTCGGCGGTGGCACCGCGAATGCCAATGTTAGGGCGCAGGCCCTGACCTTCCTCTTCCCGTACATACACGCCCGGGACGGTTTTCAATACCTGGTTGATGTCGGCCTCAACCTCGGTTTTCAACTGCTGATCGCCAACTACATAGCCTGACCCCGGCAGAGTTTGGGCTGCAGACGCATCGCCAATGATTTCCAGGGCTTCAAGGGTCTGGGGCTGGTCATCGCCAGCGGCAGAGCCCATGGCTGGGGCCAGGCTGATCGCCACAGCCAGTGATAGTTGGGAAGGTCTAAACATACGGTTGTTCTCCGTTATCATTGAATTTGCCGGATGCAGGTGATAATGATTAGCATTACATTTCGAAACTTTATGGTTTTGTAACTATTAAGTCAATAGCCAATTCTTATGGGTCGAAACGTGTCAACAGGCTGAAAACCGTCAACTCCCGCTTTTCCTTTATCGACCGAGAGGATTGTTCAGATAGCTTGCGGGTATGCCGATGCTAATGACGTCAACACCCTGCGCCATGGCCCGGTGTTCAAGCCGGACGCCGAGTGAAACCGCTTGAGGCAGAGTAGGGTCTGGCCAGCGCGCCGGCCTTCTCAGCCCTGGAGAATGCTGTGAGTGCCTAGGGTGTGCGGGTAATTCTATAAACTAGAGGCTGCCGGGGAGGGTCACGAGATTTACTCTAGCCCGGATTTCTCATAGTGCTCCAACAACCTTCGCAGACCAAGCCTGGTAGTGCCAGATCCGAGTGGTCATGGTCGAAGTTGGCGATTATTTAGCCAGTTTCCGGCATTCAGGCACAACTCCCCCTTTCCCCCATTGGTATCGGGCCGGGGGAGCCCGATTATCTACTGGGGCACCAAGCGCTGAACCAGTGCTGAGAGATCGTTCTTGTGTGGATAGCTATCACTCATCAACACCCGTATTCGGCGGGTGTTGCGGATGATGACTGCGCCAACCTTGATCAGCTTCAAGCGCAAGGTGCCGGCACTCATACGTTCGAAGGGCGTGTTTTTCAG
>NZ_FONF01000033.1:0-21061 GCF_900112835.1 Marinobacter sp. DSM 26671
CTATCGGCTGAAGCAGAAAACGACAGGCTAGACTATGAAAGGTGGGTCAATTTTATTGGCCAAAGGTGGGTCAAAATAAATGGCCATTGACACGTTAACAGCTCCAGCTGGTCGTCAGGTATGCTTGGCTACAATGGCGCAACGCCCGAGATCAATTACAACGTTGATCTATCAGGACTGGTAGGAAAAACCGTGCAGCTGGCGTATGAAGTTCAAGATGTCGGCGATACGATTGTCGATTCTGCCCTGGCAGTCGACGCGGTGAAGGTCTTGCGCACAGAGCAGTTTGTACCGGTTGCAGGTGAAGGTGGCGCATTGACCGGCACTGCGACTATCAGTGGATCCTACGGTCAGGCGGTAAAGCTGACGTTCAAGAACGAGAATGTTCTGGGCAACACCATATCTGTGAAAGATACTGGGCCTTTTGGAGAAACAAAAGAATCGATTATCCTGCCTCAGCAGAGCGTAACCTTCACGTTCTCCAGTTTCGGGGAAGAACCAATGGGGTGGAACTTTGAGGTATCGACAAAATCTGATGCCTTCATAGTTTCATATGGTGTCGAATCAACTTGGTCCGAAGGGATGCCACCTAATCCATGTTACTAAGACTGTGTGTTTTCACCCTGGTGATTATCGGGTCTGCTTGCAGTGTCCAATCGCAACCCGTGAATGCTCAAGAGAGCGAAGGCCTGATGGTTAATTTAACCAGCGAGGCCATTGAAGCTGCGGTTATCTCTGAGGGGGCTATTTGGCTGAAGCTTACACCAAGTGGAAGCAGCCAACTGGCTGCCACAGCAAAGGACAACCTGGGCAGTCAGGTCATGATCCGCGTGCTCGGCCATGAGGCTCTTTCAATGATGGTCGTTCATGATATGGCATCGGAACGATTGGTCATCAGGACCCCATCACCAGAGCTTAAAGCCGCGATCAAACCTTATCTTGTAAGGTCTGAATAGAGGCTTGGACGGGGGACATTATTTGTCCCCCGTTTTATTCCTAGGGAGGCTCTGAATAAGTCTCCAAAATCAGCGATAATACGGCCATCGTCAATCGCATAGGATCGTTGCCAGCATGGATCAGATCACCTTCTCCGAAGCCGAATACCAGACCAAGAAGCGCAAGACCCGTCGCGAGATCTTTCTGGAACGGATGGACAAGCTGATTCCGTGGAAGCAGTTGGAGAAGAAGGTAGCCCGTTATTACCCGAAGGGCCGGAACGGACGGCCCCCTTATCCGCTGCCTGCCATGCTGCGGGTTCACTGCATGCAGTTGTTCTATAACTTGAGCGATCCGGCCATGGAAGACGCGCTGTACGAGATCGAATCCATGCGGCACTTCGCGGGTCTGAAGCTGGACCGTTTGCCAGATGAGACGACGATTCTCAACTTCCGGCATTTCCTGGAGCAGCACGGTCTTGGCAAGGCGCTGTTTAAAGAGGTGAACAAACACCTGGAGAAAAACGGCTTGATGTTGCGTGAAGGAAGCATCGTAGATGCCACCATCATCTCTGCTCCCAGCTCCACCAAGAACCAAACTGGCAAGCGTGATCCGGAGATGCACCAGACCAGAAAGGGCAACGAATGGCACTTCGGCATGAAAATGCACATTGGTGTCGACGACACGTTCGGTCTGATTCATAGCATTGATACCACCGCTGCCAATGTTCACGACATCGTGCCCACCGACAAGCTGCTGCATGGTGAAGAGCAACGAGTCTTCGGCGACGCCGGTTACCTTGGCATTCAGAAGCGGGATGAGCATAAGCACCGCAAAAACGTCTCCTGGTTCATTGCCAAACGGCCTGGCACCCGGAAGACGCTGGATGCCGACAAACTGAAAGCAGAGAAGATCAAAGCCAGTGTTCGTGCCAAGGTCGAGCATCCCTTCCGGTACATCAAGCGGGTCTTTGGTTATGGCAAGGTCCGCTATCGCGGCCTTGCCAAGAACAGCAACCGGTTGCATTTGCTGGCCGCGTTTAGCAACCTGCTGATCGGTGAAAAATACATGCTGGCGTAGGGCCAGTGCGCCTGTTTTCCGCCAAAATGGCGGGAAACGGGCAAAAAACACACAAATAAAGGGAAAATAGTGTCTGAATCTTCGATTTTTTGCCGTTTAAACCCAAGATGGGCAAATATCAGCAGTTATTCAGACCTTCCCTAGCACCAACAAATCGGATGGCTAAACGTTGATATGCTTCAATCGCATCCTCCGAGGGAGTTGGAATTGCAAACATCCCTGTTTGAGTAACGCGTACAATTAGATGTTTCCGCCTGCTCGCGCGTGTGTAGTGGTCAGCTATTCCTATGGAGCCAAGCCCTCTTGTGGATCTTGGGCGCGCGAATGTTCGCTTCTGTTTAGCTGAGTTCAGAGGATGCCCTGGTCGCAAAGCGGACATTCCGGGAGAACGATTAACGCCAATATTCAGCAGCGGCCTTTGCGCAGCGAAGCGGAGAGAAGGCCGTCCGGTGGAGGCCCTTCAGGGCCGTAACAAACTGGAATGAATGGTTGGGGCTGCAACAGTGAAGGCAGAACCTGATCATTGCTTTACCAGCAGCGCCACTATAGACACAATGACCCCAACGTATGAAATCCCGGCCCCAATAAGCAACGACAACCTGTCTATTCCCTGCTTGGCGATCTCCTCCAGAAAAGCCCGGTCAAAAATAAAGATGTGGCTAAAAGCGAGCGCGGATAGTGTAGCGAGGGCCAGGCTAGCCCATGGCGTCCAACTGTAAGCCGCGAAGAGAATCCCTGCCAAGATGGCATTAACAACAATATTCCCTACCATTCAGCTATCTCCCGTGAACGCTCATCCTCAGTGGCCCTAGACATGATGTTTTGACCTGCCCGCCCTCAACAATAACCCACGATCGTTGAGGGCGGGCAGGTCAAAACATCATGTCTAGGTTTTCGTAATCCAGCCCGTAGCGCTTCAGCCCACCCACTTTGAAGTTCTCAAGGATGATATCCGACTCTGCCGCGAGCTCACGTATCAGGCGCTGACCCTCCGGCGTCGAAATATCGACCGCCAGCGATTTCTTGTTACGGTTGGCTGACAGATAGTACGCAGATAAATCCGTTTCGCCATCTCGACCCTTAAGATAGGGAGGCCCCATGTCCGTGTGTCATCTCCGCCGCCAGGCCTCTCAATCTTGATAACTTCAGCCCCGAGATCACCGAGAACCTGGCCAGCCCATGGGCCAGCCAACACACGGGAAAGATCCAGAACTCGAATATGCGAAAGTGAACCCGTCATGGCTCTCTCCTTAAACGGTACATGCTTGGAGACCGGTCTGGGTACGCCCCTGGCAATCCCGTAACAGCTCGCGGGACGACCACCCTCATGCTGCAGCGCCTGAAAATGCCGGCCAAAAAGCCCCGCCACGGGCTCTGTAGTATCAAGTTTCTCTGCGAGTCACCCCGGTGAATGTTCCGCATTGCGGATCAGGTGCTTGGCAATTACCAGTTGTTGGATCTGCGACGTTCCCTCATATAGGCGGAACAACCTGACATCTCTGAAAAAACGCTCAACGCAGTACTCGCTGATGTAACCAGCGCCACCGTGGACCTGAACTGCCCGGTCCGCAACACGCCCTACCATTTCTGTACAGAACAGCTTGCAGCTCGAGGCATTCATCGACACCGCCTCACCTGCATCGAAGGATTTAGCAGCCGCTTCAACCATGCACTTTCCGGCATAGTACTCAGTCTGGCTATCTGCCAGCATTGCCTGCACCAACTGAAAATTGGCAATTTCTGTTCCAAACTGTTTCCGGCCAGAGGCATATGAAACGCTCTCATCAATGAGTCGCTTGGCCGTACCCACGCTTAACGCACTGATATGCAAGCGCCCCCGATCAAGAACTTTCATGGCTGTTTTGAAACCCTGCCCTTCCTTTCCTCCAATCAAAGCATTTGCGGGTACGCGCACATCCTCGAAGATAACATCACAGGTATGAGCGCCTTTCTGCCCCATTTTCTGATCAGGTTTTCCAAGCGATATGCCCGGTAGTTTCGCATCGACCAGGAATGCCGACACACCGCGCGCACCTTCTTCACGGGTGCCGGTGCGAGCCATCACTGTGAAGATCCCCGCCCTGGGTGCATTGGTGATGTATCGTTTGGTTCCATTAATGATGAAATCATCACCATCTCTCCGGGCGCTTGTTCTCACTGACCCGGCATCTGATCCTGCGTCAGGCTCGGTCAATGCAAATGAGCCGATCAGTTCGCCGGTGGCAAGCTTGGGTAGATATTTTTCCTTCTGTTCCGGTGTACCGTCCATAACTATACCTTGCGAACCAATGCCAACATTGGTTCCAAACATTGAACGAAAAACCGGTGAGGTGTAGCCCATTTCCTGAATAATTGCGACTTCCTCTGACATGCTCAGACCCAGACCACCGAACTCGGAAGGTATCGAAATTCCGAAAAGCCCCATCTCTTTCATTTCGGCGATGACGTCTTCCGGAATCTGGTCTTCCTCCGCCACTTGCATTTCCAGGGGAATCAGGCGATCACGGACGTACCGACGCACACTTTCGACAAACTGGTTCAGCGTTTCTTCATCAAGTGCCATTGTGGCCTCCTTGTTCGAAAATAGGATGATGGTCAGACCCTCGAGTAGCTGACCTGAGTTATTCCGGACGCCGTGCTTCCCGTTATTGCTCCTGGGTCCCGACAGATCGATACCAGCGAACACCCTTGGCATCTGTCATAAAATGCACTTCGTTACGTTCAATGAGATAATTCAAGCAAGCGAGGGCCTCTCCGGTTGCCAAGTTGAAAACCATAAAGTCCTCTTCCGATATGTCACGACCAAACAGCACTGCGAATACGTCAATCACTCTCTTTGGCTCCCTTCCAAGATCCGCCCGCAAATTCGTGACGGCCCTCTCCTGGTCTGCAATCAGGGTTTCAATCCGATCATGCAATCCCGTAAAACACTGTTGATGAGCTGGTAGCACCAGCACATCATCGGGAATTTCAGCTTTCAGCTTACGAAGTGAGGCCAGCCAGTCAGCCATCGGGTTTGCAGTCGGCTCCAGGGGTGTCACTGAGACATTGGACGAAATGCCGGGCAACACCTGATCACCGGAGATCAGTAATTTGCTCTCTTCGCAGTACAGGCAGGCGTGCTCGGGAGAGTGCCCGTTACCAACAACAACCCGCCATCGGTGTCCACCGATAACATGGTGCTGCCCTTCCTCCAGCCGTTGGTAGCTGCGAGGCAACCGTGAAATCCGTCTGCCATAGTTGCGATAATGATCGTAGTATCCGTCGATGGCCGAATCAGGCCAGCCAACAGCGCGGTGAAAGGCAATGAAGTCCTCGGGTACGGTTTCGTCGTGGGACTGAGCCACCATTACCCGGCAGGTCAGATACTCCATACGAGTCATCCAGAACTCTTCTGCGTCCCGCTCCAGCAACCAGCCGGCCATACCCACATGATCCGGATGCAGATGGGTCACAAACACCCGCCGGACCGGCTTGCGCTCCGGCAGAGACTCCAATAGAGACTTCCAGGCGGCCTCAGCCGGGGGTGTACACATACCGGTGTCAACCACGGAAAAGCCGTCCTCGTCACGGATCAGCCAGACATTAATATGGTTCAGTTTTCCAGGCAGGGGAATACGGGACCAGTACACGTTATGCGCTACCTCAACCAACTCGGCAGCTTCTGGTACTCTATCTGCGGTCTTGGGATTCATGTCGGCATCAGGCACGATTTGCTCCCTCCATTCGGGCTTCTTCCTGCAACTGTCGCCACATGATCTTACCGGTGCCGGACTTCGGCAACTCATCGATAATCGAAACGGCTGTCGGCACCTTATAAGCCGCCATATGCTTTTTGCACCATTCGATAATGTCGTCCTCGGTGAGGTTTTCCGGTGCAGTGGGCTTCAGTACAACCATCGCCTTGGCCGTTTCGCCCCGTTTCGGATCTGGCACTGCAATGACGCAGGCTTCGTGAATCTCCGGGTGACCATACATGATACTTTCCACTTCTGCCGGCCAGACCTTGAATCCGGAGGCATTAATCATCCGCTTGAGCCGGTCGACCATGAAGAAGTAGCCCTCCTCATCCATGTATCCCAGGTCGCCAGTACGAAGGAAGCGTTTACCATCGCGTTCCAGAATACTCTTGGCGGTTGCTTGCGCATTGTTCCAGTATTCCAGCATTACCTGAGGGCCATGCAGGATGATTTCTCCAGTTTCGCCTTGGGGCAGATCCTCAAACGTGGCAGGGTCAACGATACGTGCATCTACACCAAAGCTGGCAATGCCCAGGCATTGCCGTTTGCCGCGCTCAATGGGGTTACCAAGAATGAAAGCGGCGGTTTCGGTCAGTCCGTAGGCTTCGTTGTATACGATGTTAAACTCCTCTGCCAGCTTGCGAGAGATGGCTTCAGGCATTGCAGCACCACCCCCCATCAGTTTACTGAGACTGGAGACGTCATGGTTGGCCAGATCCGGATTCGAGAAAAAATCGACAATCATCGACGGCGGAGCACTCCACAGGCTGACATGGTGACGCTCAATCAGCTTCACCGCCACATCCCTATCCCACCGCTGCATCAGCACTGAGGTTGCACCGTTGAAGATAGGCCCATTCATTCCACCTTGCATGCCCAAAAAATGGAACAGCGGGGCAATGGCCAGTGCCGAGAATGCCGGCGAGCCACCGCGCCAGACAGCCGAAGCCGCAACTGCTGCCATCACGGTGCTGTGGGAATGAACACAGCCCTTCGGATGTCCCGTGGTACCGGAGGTATAGCCAATAATAGCTAGGTCATCGTGCTCTCCGGTAAAAGCAGAAGGCGCCAGTTCGCGACTAAGCACGTCTCGCCAAAGGATAACGCCGGGGTCGGTATGTTCCTGCCTAGGTTCTGTTACAGCAGACGGAACGGCGAGGTCAGTCGCCGCTGTCAGGTAATCAGAATAGGCATGAACAATTACGTGATCTAGATCGCCCGAAGCCAATAGAGGTTGCGCATTGCCGTACAATTCCTGAGACACCAGAGCCGTGCGGGCACCACTGTCGGAGACACAGTATTTAAGCTCCTCGGACAGGTTCATCGGGTTGATGGGAACCACCACTCCCTGAGCACGAAGAATCGCGTAGTAACCGATGACGTACTGGGGAGAGTTCTGCGAATACAGAGCGACACGGTCACCGGGACAAACACCACATTCCAACTGCAGATACCCCGCCAGTGCCCTAACCTGCTGACGCAATTCGGAATAACTGAGCACCGAGTCATAGAATACTACCGCCGGCTTGTCCGGGTATCGGGTTGCCGCCACCTCCAGGTTGTAGTAGAGGCTCGTTTTGGGTAGTTCAAGTGTTCGTGGCAAACCCTTGGGCCAATAGGTGTTCCGTCCTGCTTTCATGTTTTCTCCTGGCTCTGCGGCTAAGATGTTGCTGAAACTGTTCTTGCTATGAACCTCCCGAAATTCTGGCGAGCAGTCTAACTGGCACGCTCAAGAATAGTTCTGGCCATAGCAATCACTGGAGCATCCACCATCTGGCCCTCCACCTTGAAAGCAGCACCACCTGACCTCGCCGCCTCCATGACTTTACGCGCCCAGGCCACCTGATCAGGATCCGGGGAAAAACCAGCCTGCACCTGTGGAATCTGTTTTGGATGAATGCAAAGCATGCCTGCAAAACCCATATTACGGGCCCGGCGGGCACGACTTAGTACCGCATCCTCGTCATCAAAAACAGGAAACACGGTATCAATAGGAGCCAGTAAACCAGCTGCTCGGGAGCTCACCAGAAGCTGATAGCGACACTGGTCCATGACCGTCTCCGCCCCTCCCGTATTGCCTTCAATGCCGAGGTCATCACTGAGGTCCAGGCCACCGTAGCTCAGTCTCTCAACTCCGGGCACCGAGGCAATTTCGTTAAGGGCAACCAGACCACGAGCTGATTCAATTAGCGGAATGACGGTCTTGCCAGAATTAGCCACAGCCTGGACGTCCTCCGCGGACTCGGCTTTCGACAACATGATGCCAACCACCTTTGAATGACGGGCACATAGCGCCATGTCCGCCTCAAATTCAGCAGTACCCCGGGCATTAATGCGCACGTAGATCGACTCACCATGATGGTCTGCCAAGAATGCATCCAATGCATCACGGGCAGGGTTCTTGGCATCCGCTGGCACCGCATCCTCTAGATCCACAATTACCGCTCCGGCACCGCTAGCAATCGCCTTGGGAATCCGCTCAGGCCGAGAGGCCGGCACGAAGAGCATGGTTTTCAAATCTTTACCTGTCATGGTCAGAATCCTGTTCTCTGAGTTGCGCCGGCGTTAGATCACACCTGCGCTTTTTAACTGATCAATCTTGTCCCGGCTGTAGCCAAGCTGTTCAAGAATTAGAGAGCTATGTTCGCCGAGGTATGGAACCGCCGAGACGGCTTCCGGAAACCATAGCCCGGGTGCCTTTAGTGCCGGCACTGGCCCGACAGGCGTCGCCACTTCCAGCCAGCGGTCACGGGCCGCCAGTTGAGGATGCTGCCACACCTGTGACATGTCGTTAACCGACGCATTGGCGATACCCGCCTCATCCAGGCGGGTTAGCACCTCATCCAGAGTCATCTCAGAAAAAATCGTACCGATAAGCGCGCCGAGCTGGTCCCTGTTCGCTGACCGACGGGCGTTATCAGAAAAACGCGCATCTCCCGCCAGCTCCGAACGCTCAAGAACTCTCTCACAAAAAACTCGCCATTCGCGGTCGTTCTGCAACCCAAGCATCACGGTTTTACCATCCCCGACGGGAAACGGTCCGTACGGATAGATCGTAGAGTGAGAAGCTCCTGCCCTCGGTGGTGGCTGCGCCCCATCAAAGCTGTAATACATCGGGTAGCCCATCCACTCCACCAGACTTTCGAGCAGAGAGACGTCAATATGGCTGCCCTCACCAGTTCGACCACGCAGCAACAGCGCCGACAGAATGGCATTGCTGGCGTACATTCCAGCAGCAATGTCCGCAACTGAACAGCCGGCCTTTGCCATGCCACCGGCCTCGGGTACTCCCGTCACCGACAGAAAACCGCTTTCGCTTTGGATCAGCAGGTCATAAGCCTTTCTGTTCCTGTACGGCCCACCCTCGCCATAGCCGGACACATCACAGACAATCAGTCCCGGGTACTGTGCATTCAGCTCACTGAACGACAGCCCCATACGGGCCGTAGCGCCGGGCGCCAGGTTCTGCACGAATACGTCCGCATCCGCCAGCAATTGGCGCAGAATTTCCTGCCCCTCGGGAGTTTTCAAATTTAACGCCAGGCTTTGCTTGGAGCGGTTGGCCCATACAAAGTGGGAGGACAATCCTTTAACTCTGGTATCGTAGTCCCGGGCAAAGTCTCCGGTTCCAAGACGCTCAACCTTGACAACCCTCGCCCCCTGCTCCGCTAGTTGCCGGGTACACAGGGGCGCGGCAATCGCCTGCTCCAACGAAATCACTGTAACCCCCTCCAGGGGGAGGGGGGCTTTATTTGCTGCCACAAAAACGTTCTCGCAGTTATTGAGAGTTAAAACGACCGAGGTAATTCAAGAAGATGCTCTGCCACATAGGATAAAATGAGGTTGGTGGAAATCGGCGCCACCTGATACAGACGGGTTTCACGGAACTTCCGCTCTACGTCATATTCATTGGCAAAGCCAAACCCGCCGTGGGTCTGCAAGCACACGTTAGCCGCTTCCCAAGATGACTCAGCCGCCAGGTACTTGGCCATGTTGGCACTGGCGCCAGCATGGCGACCGGTGTCATATTCTTCACAGGCGCGCCAGCGCATCAGGTCAGCTGCTTCCACATTGATGTGCGCCTTGGCAATGGGAAACTGGATACCTTGGTTCTTTCCAATCGGACGGCCAAACACTTCCCGTTCACTGGCATATTTGCGAGCCTTGTCGATAAACCAGCGGCCATCACCTATACACTCGGCCGCAATCAGTGCCCGCTCGGCATTCAGTCCGTCAAGAATATAGCGAAATCCCTTGCCTTCCTCGCCAATGAGGTTCTCGGCAGGAATCTCAAGGTTGTCGAAGAACAGTTCATTGGTTTCATGGTTCACCATGTTGGCGATGGGTTGAACGATCAGGCCATTGCCAATGGCATCGTGCAAATCAACGATGAAGATCGACATACCCTCGGATTTGCGCTTGACCTCTGCCAACGGAGTGGTCCGGGCCAGCAGGATCATCAGGTCTGAATGCTGGACCCGGGAAATCCAGACTTTCTGGCCGTTGACCACATACTTGTCGCCCTGACGCACCGCAGTGGTCTTGATCTTGGTGGTATCGGTTCCGGTGGTTGGCTCGGTCACCGCCATGGATTGCAAACGTAATTCACCTGCCGCGATTCTCGGCAGATATTTCTGCTTCTGTTCCTCACTGCCATGGCGCAGTAGGGTAAACATGTTGTACATCTGGCCATGCACAGTTCCGGAGTTACCGCCCGCAAGGTTGACCTCTTCCAGTATCACCGAGGCTTCCGATACGCCGAGACCCGAACCACCATATTCCTCCGGAATCATCGCCGCCAGCCAACCGGCACGGGTCATGGCTTCAACGAACTCCTCCGGGAAGGCCTTACGTTCGTCTACGCCGCGCCAGTAGGCGGCATCAAACTCCGCACATAAACCACGTACGCCTTCTCGGATATCCTCGTACTTTTCCAGGGATGGACTGGTCATCTATTTCTTCTCCTCAAATTGAAGTTCTGCTTCGTGAGCGGGGCCATCTTCATTGGCGGCCCAGAGCAATGCTGTACCATCCCCATCAATCCTACCTTCAACACGGAAGGGCTTATTGACGGTCAGCGGTCGTAAGCCTCGATACGACAGGCGCACCGGTTTCAGGTCTGGATTGGCATCAACGAACGCCTGCACCATCAGGGTAGCAATCAGTGGGCCTTGGACCACAAGGTCCGGATATCCCTCTTCCTTTGTGGTGTAGGGGTGGTCGTAATGAATGCGGTGGCCGTTGAACGTGACAGCAGAATACCGGAACAGCAACAGGGGGGACGGTGTCACCGACTGACTCCACTGGGGCTCCGACACCGGTTTATCGAGGGACAGACGCGGAGCTGACGGCGCCCTGTAAACAATGTCCTGCTCTTCGCTCAGGCACAGTTCACCGTTCTGGTGATACTCATGCGCCACGGTAACAAACAGCAACTTACCAGAACGTCCATTTTTTTCGTTCACTGCCTCGATACGCGACTGACGTTCCGCTGATTGACCGATTGCCAGCGGCTGGTGGAAGTTAACCCGCCCCCCCCCCCACATCCGGGTGTTGCCTTCGGATTTCGGCAAAAAACCGCCCGGCGCAATGTGGCCGTCCTGCCCGGTGGCGGCCGGCGGTACCGGAATCTGGAAAAACGCCCAGTGCCATAATGCCGCAAGAGCATCACCTTCCTGGGGGAAAGGGCGGTCCAGCATCGCCGCAATACGGCAGGCATGGGAAGGATCGAGGCGATCCTCGCAGGATTCCTGCTTACCGATCCAGTCTTCGGGGGAGCTTAACATCATGCATCCTCTATCAATCTTTATTCTGGGTTTTGAATAATGGTAAGAATGCCAACATACGACGCAGGAGAGAATTCGTTTTTCCACAAGGGTGCGTTTGGTTTCCATGAACACCCCGGTGGTTTAGACTGAGCGTCCTTTTGTTAGCCTGCTGACTATCTGAACCATGCACTTTGATATCCCTGACCTGCGCCTGTTTATCCATGTCGCCGAAGCCAACAGCCTGACCGGTGGCGCCCGCCGTGCCAGTCTTTCCACCGCGGCGGCCAGCATGCGGATCAAGTCGCTGGAAGGGCAACTCGGCAGCCGGCTGTTCTACCGTGACAGCCAGGGCGTGGAACTGACGCCCGCAGGCCATGACCTACTGGTCCATGCCCGTGCCATCATGCGCCAGGTGGATTATATCAAGGATGAGTTTTCCCAGTATGCGGAGGGGAAATCAGGCCATCTGCGCATCTTCGCCAACACCACGGCGGTGAGCGACTTCATGCCCGACGTGCTGGCACGTTTTCTGGTCAACCGCCCGGGAGTGACCATTGACCTGCAGGAACGGCTGACCCACGACATCATTCGCGGGGTGGTGGACGGCTCGACCGACCTTGGCGTGGTCGCCGGCCCGGTTAACGCGAATAAAAAGCTCGATATCATTCCGTTCAGTGTCGACCGACTGGTGGTGGTCGCCCCGAAAGGCCACGAGCTGGCCACACGCCAGACCCTCTCCTTCCGGGAAACCCTGGAATACCCCCATATCGGTTTGCGGGAAGGCAGCACCCTGTTCAATTTCCTCAAGGACCAGGCCAGCGAAACCGGCTCGATCCTGCAGATGCGGATCCAGGTGTTCGGCTTCGAGTCGGCCTGCCGGATGGTCAGCCGCGGTGTCGGAATCGGCATCCTGCCCCGCTCCATTGCCCGCCGCTATGCCGATTTTCTCGACATCGTCACCATCGACCTGGAAGACGACTGGGCGGAACGGGAGCGCAGCCTGATCGTCCGCGAACTGGATGCCTTGCCCAGGTGTGGTAAGGAGCTGGTAGAGGAAATACGCAGCCTGGCCTCGCTCTCCCTGACCGACTGAGTATGCGAGCCCTCAGGCTCGCTCAAAAATGGCCGCCACGCCCTGGCCACCACCGACACACATGGTCTCTAGGCCATAACGGCTTCCGCGACGCTGCATCTCGTGCAGCAGGCTGGTCATGATGCGCACTCCGGTGGCACCAATCGGGTGGCCGAGGGAAATCCCTGATCCGTTGACATTGAGACGGTCAAGGTCATCCCAACCCCACTCTTTCAGGATCGCAAGCACCTGACAGGCGAAGGCTTCGTTTACCTCAACCAGATCCATGTCCCCGGAGCCGAGCCCGGTCTTACGGAACAGTTTCTCAACTGCGGGCACCGGACCAATTCCCATGGTTGCCGGATGGCACCCCATCGCACTCCAGCCTACCATGAAGGCCATCGGCTCCAGGTTCAACTCGGCCAGTTTGTCCTCAGCAACAATAAGACAGGCAGCAGCGGCATCGCTTTGCTGGCTGGCGTTTCCCGCGGTAACGGTACCGCCCTTTATCAGCGGGCGCAGCGCTGCCCGTGAATCCATGGTGGTTTCAGGCCGGATACCTTCATCGCGGCTGAACACGATTGGATCACCTTTGCGCTGCGGAATACTGACCGCTCCAATCTCTTCATCAAAACCGCCTTCATCCCAGGCAGCGGCCGCACGCTGATGACTGCGAACCGAATATTCTTCAGCCGCCTCGCGGGAAATGCCATACTTGGTGGCCAGGTTCTCGGCGGTTTCGATCATTCCGGAAATGTAGCCGAATCGGTCTTTCAGTTGCGACCGCTCCCGACCACGATCCAGCCGGTCGTGCATGGTGAAGGACCCTGCCCGCTTGCCCCAACGCACATCCGTCGAGTAATACTCGATATTGCTCATGCTTTCAACACCACCGGCCAGCACAACGTCACCGGCGCCGGACTCGATCATCATCACACCATTGATGATCGCCTGAAGCCCGCCACCGCAACGACGGTGCAGCTGCATACCAGGCACATGCTCCGGCAACCCTGCCTGCAACGCCGCCCAACGACCAACACACGGCACCTCACTGTTGGCATAAGACTGGGCAACCACCACATCTTCAATGATGGCGGGATCCACGCCGGAGCGCTTGATGGTTTCATTGACGACCGCAGCAATCAGATCTTCAACGGAAACCGGCCGCAGGCTTTTCCCGAATGCCCCAACCCCGGTACGTACCGGTGCCACAATGGCAGCGCGTCTTTTTTGCATGTTCGCCCCTCTACACTACGCCAGCCGCACTGGACAAGCAGACTGTTTGATTCATCCCTCATAGTCTTCGATCAGACCCCGGGCTAGAATTCGAATCTGTTGAAGACACCTTTAAGCAGTACGGTGATTCACCCTGACCTCACTGCACCGCCGCATTCTCCCCTGGCTCACTATCTACGCATCGCCCCTTACTCGTCCCCCTTCCTCACCCACCTGGTTAACACTCACTGAACCCCCCTTTAACCACTTCGAGATACCCAAACCACAAGGAGTTGTTCAATCTATGAGAGTTCGCTCGGGCGTTCCGGACCCACCGATTCGGCCCGCCACACTGACAAAACCAACAAGAACGGCGGTGGTTACAAGTTCATGAAATACCTAGAAACCCTGATAAACAAGATCAACAAGATAGTCACATTTCTCGGCGGGCTCGCCATAGCGTTCATGATGATTCATATCAGCCTGGACATCCTGGCCCGGTTTCTGTTCAACACCCCACTACCCGGCACCATCACCATCGTTGCCCACTACTACATGCTCATCGCGATCTTCCTGCCTCTGGCCTACGCCGAGCAGACCAACTCGTCGATCGCGGTGGAGATCCTGACTACAAAATTTTCCCACAAGACACAGCATCGCTTGAACGGCTGGACCTACCTTCTGATCAGTGCAACTGCGTTTGTAATGACCAGCGAGGCCTTCAAGGTGGCCATCAAAAATTACCACTCGAACACCTCGGTCATGCAGGGGGACTACACCATCATTACATGGCCCAGCTACTTTATTCTCTGTGCGGGGACGTTCCTCCTGGGCAGCTACTGTCTGCTTCGCTTCCTGTCGTTCCTGACCCGCTCCGAACGGGCTGTGGTAGCGGAGGCGGCCCATGTCTGACATTGCCATTGGTTTTACCGGTCTGTTCTCGCTGTTCTCACTGATTGCCTTGAGAGTCCCCATCGGAATCGCCCTGATCATGGTGTCATTCGCCGGGATCTGGGCGGTGATTGGCGTCGAAGTCGCCCTGTCCTCCCTGGGCATCATCCCCTACAACTTCGCGGCCAACTGGACCCTGAGTTCGGTTCCATTGTTTCTGTTTCTGGGCTTCATCTGTTATCACACCCAGCTGACCCAAGGCATGTTCAAGGCTGCGCGAGCCTGGTTGGCAGGGGTTCCCGGCGGGCTGGCGATCGCTTCAATTTTCGGATCGGCAGGTTTTGCCGCAGTATCCGGATCGTCAATCGCCTGTTCGGCCGCCATGGGTCGCATCGCGGTCCCAGAGATGATGCGCTACAAATACGATCCCGGCCTCGCCACCGGTACTGTAGCGGTAGCCGGCACAATCGGTGCGCTGATTCCACCGTCGATCATCATGATTCTCTATGGTGTAATCGCGCAGACGTCAGTCTCCCAGCTGTTTCTAGGCGGCATTGCTGCCGGCCTGATTACCATGGCGGGTTACGTTCTTGTGGTCTGGATCCGGGTCAAGCTGAACCCAGACCTTGCCCACGACGTGAAGGAAAAGGTTCCGACCCAGGAGAAAATCCGATCTTTGCAGGACACCTGGCCGATTTTTCTCATCATGTCCGGCATCTTCGGCGGGCTCTTTGCGGGCATCTTCACCCCTAACGAAGCGGGGGCCGTAGGCGCCTCTCTGGCCTGTATTGTGGCACTGGTGAAAGGCCAGATGACCTGGAGCGCTTTCAAGTCTTCTGTTCTCGAGACTCTGGTGACCACCAGTGCGTTACTGATCATTGCGGTTGGCGCAAGCATGCTGACGCGGTTTCTGGTGTTCTCCGGGGCCGGCGACTATATCTCCGAGCTGATTCTTTCGTTCAACGCCAGCGATCTGCTCATCATTCTGGGCCTCGTCCTGATCTACCTGGCGCTCGGTATGTTTCTGGAACCGATCGGAGCCATGCTGCTCACTCTTCCCATCATTCTGCCGGTGATCGAAAGCACCCAATACAGCCTGATTTGGTTTGGGGTGATTCTCACCAAACTACTGGAGGTCGGCATGATTACACCGCCGGTTGGGATGAATGTCTTTGTCATCAAAAGCGTGGTTGGTAATCTGGTCACCACCTCAGCAATCTTCAAAGGTATTCTCTGGTTTCTGGCGATGGACCTGCTCATTGTGCTGCTCCTGATCGCGGTACCAGACATCATCATGTACCTGCCGAACCTGGTAGGTGGACGCTAAAACAACAACAGGAGATTTTATGAGCATTCCCGAACCGGTAGCAAAGCTGATCCGTCATCAGGCGTATGTGAATGGTCAGTGGGTTGACTCCCGAAGCGGAAAAACCTTTCCGGTCTTCAATCCCGCCACGAATGAACGGATCACTCAGGTGCCCGATCAAGGCCAGGAAGATACCAGAGAAGCCATTAGTGCCGCCCACACTGCATTTCCGGCCTGGAAGAGCCTCACGCCCAAGGAGCGCAGCGCTATCCTCAAGCGCTGGGCCATGTTGGTAAACGACAATCTGGAAAGCCTCGCCACCATATTGACCATGGAGCAGGGCAAGGCATTTGCGGAAGCGCGTGGCGAAGTTGCCTCGTCCGTTGCTTATATCGAATGGTTTGCCAACGAAGCCATGCGGGTAACCGGCGAAACCCTGCCCCGCAGTGCCAATGGCAACTTCGAATACATGCAAAAATTGCCGATTGGCGTGGTAGCGGCCATTACTCCCTGGAATTTCCCCAACTCGATGATTGCCCGCAAGGTCGCTCCGGCTCTTGCTGCCGGGTGCACCGTGGTAATCAAACCCGCTGAAGATACCCCACTGTCGGCACTGGCGCTGACTCAGCTGGCGACCGACGCAGGAGTTCCCGCAGGCGTCATCAATGTCATCACTGCCAGCAGCGGGGCCGAGGTAGGCCTTGAGCTCAGCAAAAACCCGACCGTCAAAAAGCTGTCCTTCACCGGGTCCACCGCAGTCGGCAAAATTCTGCTTAAACAATGTGCCAGCACGGTGAAGAAACTCAGCCTCGAGCTGGGCGGTAACGCACCGTTCATTGTGTTTGAAGATGCCGATCTCGATGCCGCTGTGCAGGGTGCGATTTCCATCAAGTTCTACAACAGTGGCCAGACCTGCGTTTGCGCCAACAGACTACTTATCCAGAATGGCATTCATGATGAATTCCTGAAAAAATACAACGAGGCAATCGCCACCAAACTCGTTCAAGGTCACGGGCTTCAGGAGAATGTCAGCCATGGACCCCTGATCAATGAAAAAGCCATCACCAAGATCCAGAATCTGGTCGACTCAACCGTCAGCGAGGGGGCAACGGTCTATCGTGGCGGGAACAAGTTGCCACACCTCGGACCGAACTTTTTCGAGTTCACCGTGTTGACCAATGTTGAAAAGGACATGGAGATTTTCCGTTCTGAAATCTTCGGGCCCATTGCCGCAGTGTACAAATTTGCCACTGAAGAAGAAGCGGTCGCACTTGCCAACGATACACCTTACGGTTTGGCCAGCTACCTTTATACCAAGGATACCGGTCGTATTTTCAGGGTTTCCGAAGCTCTCGAATACGGCATGGTTGGTGTCAACACCCCGCGTTTTGTATCAGAAACGGTACCCTTTGGCGGAGTGAAAGAGTCGGGGATTGGGCGCGAGGGATCGTCCCACGGAATCGATGAGTTCCTCGAAATGCACTACGTCTGCATCAAAACCTGATAATCCGGCCAACACAGCCGGTCACGAGACGGTGGGGAGGGGGGGGGGGGCGAATGCCCCCCGTTTCTATTCATCCGTTCTTCAGAATTATGCGGCCGGGGACCCTGCCTGCCGACAGGTCTTCAACTGCCGATTCCGCTTGCTCAAGTGGCCTGATTTCAACAGGGATGTTAACCAGATCGTGTTTGTTGGCGAATTCCACCAACTCCTTCATTTCACCAAGTGTTCCGGTGTAAGAGCCGATAATCGAAATGGCCTTGGTAACCAGGAATGGGATGGGATAGCGAATTTCACCACCATGCAGGCCAACGGCTACAAACTTGCCACCCTTTCTCAGAACACCCAGACCAAACTCCATGGTCTGATCGTTACCGACAAAATCCAGTACGGCAATGCAGTTCCCTTTACCGGCCTCGGTCACAACCTCCACGATCTTCTCATCCCGTGGATCGAATGCGGATTTTGCGCCTGAGCTCTTGGCAATCTCGCGTTTTTCCTCCGATACATCAACCGCTATCACATTCTCAATACCTGACAACACCAAAGTTTTGATCGCCAGTTGCCCAAGTCCGCCACAACCAATAACCACAACGAACTCCTCGTTATGGACCGGCTGTATTTTCTTGATGGCCGAAAACGTAGTCAATCCGGAGCATGCGAGCAAAGATGCGTTGGCCGGATTCAGACTACCAAGACTTTCAAGATATCTCTGGTGCGGAACAAGAATGTATTCGGAATATCCACCCGGTTTAAAAACACCCAGTGATCCGGGCTTTGTACAAAGGTTCTCCTCACCACGCTGACATACCGAACATTCCCCACAGCCGATCCATGGATATATCAACTTTTGCTGACCCACTGAAACTTCTTTAACTTCCTCGCCCATGGAAACGACTGTACCCACTACTTCATGTCCCAAGGTAACTGGAAGCTTTATTCCCCGCTCACCAAGATCAAGCTTTCTTCCTTGGCCGAGGCCGTAATACCCTTCATGAACATGAACATCACTGTGACAAACGCCACAAAAGTCAACTTTAAGTAAAACTTCGCTTCCTGTCGGGATTGGCATATCGTAATTGACTGGAGTGAACTTTCCTCCAAACTCGGAAAACTCATAGCGAACATAGTTACCATTCAGCTGAAAATGCTTCGACATTGCAATCACTCCTGCTTTTTTGAGTTATCGTAATTTAAAAAGTCAAAACCAAAACCTTTTATACTATCAATTACTTTGACAATTAAAGGCTACTGAATATACTGTTTATGCGCAACAGAAATAATAATTCTTAACACATAAAACCAAAGAACAACAGAGCATAGGAAATTGTTATGGATTCCAGAAAACTTTTATATACCACAGCATTGGGAATTGTACTTTCCACAGCTGCTATTACCAGTTCGGTGCAAGCAGACACTCTCAGATTTGCCGTTGGTTTTCCATCTGGCGCCCCGATTGAAGCTGCCAAGAAATATGCTGAAGCAGTGAAGAAAAATACCAATAATGAGCACTCAGTTAAAATTTACGAGTTATCACTTCTAAATCACAGCGAAATGTCTTCTGGAATTAGTCAGGGAATGGCTGATCTTGGTTATCTACTTACAGCCTATTCGCCCTCAGATTACCCGCATTCAAATCTTGGGGCGGATATGTCTATGCAAACAGCGCTGCAGAATGAAGTGCTTGGAAAAGAGGGTTACGCTTATTCCGGCGCCATGCTTGAATATATAATGCTCAACTGTCCAGAGTGTCAAAACGAATTTGCATCGAACAATCAGGTCTATACATCGGTTGTATCTACTCCCGCCTATGTAATGTTCTGCAACGAACCTGTTAACACAGTTGAGGAAATAAACGGGAAACGTTTGCGGATATCGGGAGCCTCATGGGCTCGCTGGGCCAAAAACTTTGGAGGATCACCGGTCGCACTTCCGGTCACCGAAGTTTATGAAGCTCTCGAGCAAGGTGTGGTGGATTGCACCTTCCTTTCACCCACGGAATTAACCAACTTCAATCTTATTGATGTTGTCAAGAATATAACCACCGACGTACCCGGTGGATTATATGCCGCGGGTGGAGCAGCAACCCTTAATCGTGACACCTGGAATCGTTTCAATAACGAGGAGAAAGAGGGGCTGCTAAAGGCCGGTTCAGTTATGGCTGCCTATGTTACCTTCCTCTATCAGCAACAAGCTTATAGCGACATGGAAAAAGCTGAGAAGAAAGGTATCAACATTCTGAAGGCGGAAGGCGATCTTCTTGAAAAATCTAGAGAATTCATCAAATCAGACCTGGAATTCATCCCGAAATTCTATGCTGATGAATACAAAATCGATGGATCGAGAACCCGGGAACTGGCCGCCAACATGTCGAAGTTGATTGAAAAATGGAACAGACTGGTAGGAGATATCGAGACAGCAGATCAACTGGCTAAACTGTATTGGAATGAAGTTTATTCCAAACTTGATCCTGCTACTTACGGTAGATAACAATCGAGTAGGAGGGGGAGTTACCTCCCCCGTCCTCTCACACCACCGGGCATACGGTTCCGTACCACGGCGGTTCATGGTCGGCTCTGAAGCCGAGTCATCGTATCCAGCAAGCTTGCTAGGGATAGGCGGTCGAATACCCTCTTAGGCAGGGCCGCGTTCATATGAGACGCACCGCTGTTCCACCAGGGTCCACGACCATTGGTCGCGCTCCTCCAAGCCCTTATCTCAGTCAAGCCTAGCCGTACCAGGTTGCGGGCCCGCGTGCGGGTCCGCTTCCACTGCTGCCACAGGATCAGGCGAAGCCGCCGTCTTATCCAGCCATCCAGAGCTTCGACCGAACGCTTCGAGGCGGTCAGGCGATAGTAATTTGCCCAGCCTCTCAGCACCGGGTTCAGGTTCCGGATGGTGGTCGTCAACGACTGTCCCCGTGACCGTTTCAGCAGGGGGCGAAGCTTGGCCATGAAGGCCTTCAGGCTTTTGGGCGTAAGCGTTCATTCCACGACGTAGTTGACCTACTTCACGTCACGGAGGGGCCTTAATAACTCCGGCGAGACCTTGTACTGCTTCCTGCCATCCTCACCCAGCACGATCACACTCTTGCGGTTGATCTTGGTGACGATCCCCAATACCGGTCCTTCCCGGCCTTCGAAGGTCACTTTCAGGCCAACCCGCAATTGACTCAAGGCTTGCAGGGTTTCTTGCTCTTGCAGTTCATCAATTCGCTGGCAGATGTACTGGTTCAGTTCCAGCAACTGGTCGATGCTCATGTCCTCAATGCGCACGGACGGTGGCCTCCGGCTGTTTGTTCTGTCGGTCAGGATGGCGTGGGTCGATCAGCGCCCGTAAAGGGTTCTCGGCGAACCGGGTTTTCCAGAGTCGGGGCGTCAGGTCGCTGACTTCACGGGCCGGGTGCTGGCTGATGCGTTGCAGCACGTCCACCAGATACATGTACGGGGTAATATCGTGCAGCTTGCAGGTGCTGATCAGGCTCTGGATGATGCCCAGGTGTTCCGCCCCCAGTTCGGTCCAGCAGAACATCCAGTTTTTTCTGTTATGGAA
>NZ_FONF01000035.1:0-19497 GCF_900112835.1 Marinobacter sp. DSM 26671
ACACGAATTACTTGGTCAACTTTTTAAAGAGCGTTTGAGCTGTTGCTCAATCAAGGCCGCGTATTCTACATCGTAACGCCGCCTTGTCAACCGTTAATCCGAAGAATTTTAAAACTCATTTTCTTCAGTACTTTCAAACGGTTACTTCTGCTCGGAAAACCGCTGTGAGTGGCTTGTCCCTCAGAAGTGGTGCGCATTCTACAGGCGTCAGGAAAACTGTCAACGAGGTTTTTGAATTAATTTATAGCGGTATCGGTTTCCACGTATCCGCCTGATCAGTCAGTGATCAGATCGTATTCTTTTTACTCAAAATCAGCCTCTGACAAACGGAATCAGCGCGCGACTCCCGCTCCATTTCCAACGAAGCGCCAGCAGAACTGCGATTATCAGGCCGTACACCACCATTTCTCCAACGTCACTGCGGGACTGCCAGATGAAATGAACCCATGCCGCTATCGCAATCGGGTACACCAGCTTATGCAAGGCTTTCCATTGCCGGCCCATCCGCCTCATCATCCCCTTTGTTGAGGTTAACGCCAGTGGCACAAGCATAAGGAAAGACACCGCCCCCGCCAGGATATATGGCCGCTTGGTGAACGTGGCCCATAGATCGCTCCAGCCAAGAATAAACTGCAGAAACGCCAATACATGCAACACCGCATAAAAGAACGCAAACAGACCAAGCATCCGGCGAACCCGGATCCACGCTCCCCACCCTGTCCAACGCTTGAGCGGTGTCATGCATAAGGTAGCAATCAATAACTGAAATGCCGCGATGCCCAGCGACTCTGTTACTTCTTGCCCGGGATCCGGGCCGAGGGACTGGCTGGCAATGCTGGCAATCAGCACCAACAGGGGAACGCTGGCGAGCAGCGCTACCAGCAGGCGAAACGCCAGCACAAACCCCGGTTGGTTCAGCACACGCTTCTCATTCATCAATAGAACTTGCTCAAATCCATGCCCTTGTACAGATCGGCAACCTGTTCTCCATAACCATTGAACTTGACGGTTTCCATGTAGTTGGGAGAGAGCAAGCCAGAGGGCAGCCTGCGCTCCCGCTTCTGGCTCCACCTCGGATGGTCAACTTCAGGGTTCACGTTGGCATAGAAGCCATACTCCTGGGGCGCAAGCATTTCCCAGGTAGTCTTGGGGCGCTCCTCCTGAAAGCGAATCTTGACGATCGACTTGATGCTCTTGAAACCGTACTTCCAGGGCACGACCAGCCGGATAGGCGCGCCATTCTGGTTTGGCATGGTCTTGCCGTAGAGCCCAACAGCCAGGAAGCTTAACTCGTTCATTGCCTCGTCCATGCGAAGACCTTCCTGATAAGGCCAGTCGATGGTGCTGAACAGCGAGCGCTGACCTCGCATCTGGTCCGGATCATAGAGGGTCTCGAAATAGACGTACTTCGCCCTGGAAGTCGGTTCGAGCCGCTTGAGAATGTCGGCCAAGGGGATCCCGATCCAGGGAATCACCATCGACCAGGCCTCGACACAACGAAGCCGATACACCCGTTCCTGATACTCGTGAGGTTTCAGCAGATCTTCCAACGCATACGCACCGGGCCGATCACATGCGCCTTCAACAACCACGGACCAGGGATCAACGGTCATCTCATCGGCGTACTTCGCCGGATCCCCTTTTCCAGTGCCGAACTCGTAAAAGTTGTTGTAACGGGTTACGTCCTCAAAAGGGGTTTTCTCCTCGTCGGTGGAAAAGCCGGGCATCGGAACAAAATCCAGCGCTTCTCCCGGGACAGGAAGCTTCGCTGCCGACAACAGACCGGGCACTGAAAGGCCAGCGGCCACAGCCAGGGTGCCGGACATAAATTGACGTCGGTTCAGGTAAACAGACTCGGGCGTAACTTCAGAATGAGGCAAAGCCCAGGAAGGGCGTTTCTTGATGAGCATGGAAAGTCTCCGTCGGGGCATCAGCCAGCAAAGGCGTTGACCGGAGACTGTATTGAAAATTCCCGGACCTCACTGAGGAGGCCCGGAAGGGGTGCTCAGTCAGCGGCGCCTGGAGCTTTCCGTGGCTTGCCACGGAAAAGCGCACGAACAGGGCCGGACAACGCGTATATCAGAAATCCAGTAAACAATACGGTTGCAGGATCCAGCGCGATCACTACAAAAACCAGCACCACAAGCAGAATGGCGGCAAACGGTACACGGCCACGCAGGTCCAGATCCTTGAAACTGCGGTACAGAATATTGCTCACCATCAAAACACCGGCACCGCCGACCACAAACATGGTCAACAAGGTGAGCCAGGTAGACGGTTCGAAAAGATGGAAACACCAGACCAGGCCCGCGACACAGGCAGCCGCAGCCGGACTCGGCAAGCCGACAAAGAACTTCTTATCGACCGAGCCAATCTGGGTATTGAACCGTGCCAGGCGCAAAGCGGCGCCAGCCACGTAGATAAAGGTGATGGCCCAACCAACCTTGTCGAAGGCGTTCAGTGACCAGAAAAAGGCTACCAGCCCGGGAGCGACGCCGAAGGCCACCATGTCGGCCAGACTGTCGTACTCCTCACCGAATTTACTCTGGGTATTGGTCATCCGGGCAACCCGGCCGTCGAGACCGTCCAGAATCATCGACACAAAAATAGCGATGGCGGCATTGTCAAAGACGCCGTTGGCGGCAGAAACAATGGCGTAGAAACCTGAGAACAGCGAAGCGGTTGTGAGCGCATTGGGAAGCAGATATATCCCCTTGCGGCGCACGGGCGCACCTCCTACCAGCTCTTCTTCAACCACTTCCCCGGCCTCGACTTCATAGTCCGGGTTCTGCTTGCCGTCGGCGGATTTTCTTTCTTCAGTCATTCCCATTACTCCGGAAAGCGTTTGGGCGGAGTATATACGAAAAACGCGGCCACCCGGGCCGCGTTTTTCAAAACCAGGCGGAATTCCGCTTAGTTTTTGTCCTTATCCACGATCTTGTTCGCGGAGATCCAGGGCATCATGCCGCGCAGTTTTTCACCAACCACTTCGATTTCGTGGGCAGCGTTCTGGCGACGACGCGCCGTCATGGACGGATAGTTCAGAGCGCCTTCAGAGATAAACATCTTGGCGTACTCGCCGCTCTGAATACGCTTCAGCGCGTTGCGCATCGCTTCACGGGACTGCTCGTTGATGATTTCGGGACCGGTCACATACTCGCCATACTCCGCGTTGTTGGAGATGGAGTAGTTCATGTTGGCGATACCGCCCTCGTACATCAGATCGACGATCAACTTTAGCTCGTGCAGACACTCGAAGTACGCCATTTCCGGCTCATAACCGCCTTCCACGAGCGTTTCGAACGCCGCTTTAACTAGCTCCACGGTACCACCGCAGAGAACGGCCTGCTCACCGAACAGATCGGTTTCGGTCTCATCCTTGAACGTGGTTTCGATGATGCCGGTACGGCCGCCACCGATACCGCTGGCGTAGGACAGAGCCAGATTCTTGGCGTTGCCGGAGGAATCCTGGAAGATAGCGATCAGGTCGGGAATACCACCACCGTTGGCGAACTCGGTGCGCACGGTGTGGCCCGGTGCCTTCGGAGCAATCATGATGACGTCCAGATCCTTACGCGGAACGATCTGGTTGTAGTGGATGGCAAAGCCGTGGGCGAACGCCAGGGTGGCGCCTTGCTGCAGATTCGGCTCGATTTCCGCCTTGTACAGCTGGGCCTGGTATTCGTCCGGAGTCAGAACCATGACAACGTCGGCGGCGGCAACGGCAGACGGCACGTCGCTGGTCTTCAGACCATAGGCTTCCGCCTTGGCGATGGAAGAAGAACCCGGGCGCAGGCCCACGGTCACGTCAACACCGGACTCTTTCAGGTTACACGCGTGAGCGTGGCCCTGGGAGCCGAAACCAATGATGGCAACTTTCTTGCCCTGGATGATGGAAAGATCGCAATCCTTATCGTAGTAAACCTGCATGAGAAACCTCTGTTATTTGTGATGGCCCCGAAGAGCCATATTGTTCAAACCCTGTTTGAAATCGTTAAAGGCTGAGCACCTTCTCGCCCCGGGCGATACCGGATACACCGCTGCGCACCACTTCCAGTACGCCCGACGTGCCAACGGCCTGAATAAAGCCGTCCAGCTTCTCGCTGTCACCTGCCAACTGAACCGTGTAAACGGAGCTGGTCACATCCACGATCTGGCCGCGGAAAATGTCCACCGTACGCTTGATCTCGGCACGCTGGGAACCCGTGGCTTTCAGCTTGACCAGCATCAGTTCGCGTTCGATATGGGCGCCTTCGGTGAGATCCACCAGCTTGACGACTTCAATCAGCTTGTTCAGTTGTTTGGTGATCTGTTCGATCACCTTGTCAGAACCCGTGGTGGTCACCGTAAGACGGGACAACGTCTCGTCCTCGGTTGGCGCCACGGTGAGTGTTTCGATGTTGTAGTTGCGCTGGGAAAACAGACCTACCACCCGCGACAGGGCGCCAGGTTCGTTTTCAAGCAAAACAGAAATGATTCGACGCATGATCAGACCCTCTCCGTCTTGCTGAGCCACATATCTTTCATGGAACCCCGGGCAACCTGCATCGGATACACGTGCTCAAAACGGTCCACGTAGATATCCACGAATACCAGCTCGTCTTTCATGGCCAGCACTTCTTTCAGCTTGGTCTCCAGATCCTCCTTCTTCTCAATCCGGACACCCTTGTGGCCGTAGGCTTCCGCCAGCTTGATGAAGTCGGGCAGGGATTCCATGTAGGACTCGGCATGGCGGGACTCGTAGTTCATGTCCTGCCATTGCTTGACCATACCCAGAGCCTGGTTATTCAGGTTAATGATCTTAACCGGCAGGTTGTACTGCTTGCAGGTCGACAGCTCCTGGATGTTCATCTGGATACTGCCCTCACCGGTAATGCACAGCACTTCGTCGTCCGGATGGGTCAGCTTTACCCCCATGGCCGCCGGCAGGCCGAAGCCCATGGTGCCGAGACCACCGGAATTGATCCAGCGGTTGGGCTTATCGAACTTGTAGTACTGGGCCGCGAACATCTGATGCTGACCAACATCGGAAGTCACGAAGGCTTCGCCGTTGGTCAAGCGACACAGCATTTCGATGACTTCCTGGGGCTTGATCACATCCGGGCTGGTCTCATAGCGCATGCCATGGAATGCTCGCCACTCGTCAATCTGCTTCCACCAGGAAGCAATTGCGTCCGCGTCCGGCTTTTCCTTGGCTTCCTTCACCAGCGACAGCATTTCCTTGAGCACAGCGTCAACCGGGCCAACGATGGGCACATCGGCATCCACGGTTTTGGAAATCGAGGCCGGGTCGATGTCGATATGGATGATGCGCGCGCCCGGACAGAACTTCTCGGTAGCATTGGTCACCCGATCATCAAAACGGGCTCCCACGCAGAGAATGAGATCCGAGTGGTGCATGGCCATGTTGGCTTCGTACGTGCCGTGCATGCCAAGCCAGCCCAGGTGCTGTTTATCGCTGGCCGGGTAACAACCAATGCCCATCAGGGTATTGGTGATCGGATAGCCCAGCAGCCGTACCAACTCAGTCAGCTGATCCGATGCCTTGCCCAGAACAACCCCACCGCCTGCGTAGATAATTGGGCGCTTCGCCGCCAGCATCATGTCGACCGCTTTCTTGATCTGACCGGCATGGCCGCGAATAGCGGGGTTGTAGGAGCGCAGTTTGACCTTCTTGGGATAGGCGTACTCGTAACGCTCGTTCGGCGTGGTCATATCCTTGGGAATATCCACGACCACAGGACCGGGGCGACCGGTCGCGGCAATATAATACGCCTTACGGATAATCTCCGGGATTTCCTCGGGATGACGGACACTGAGATTGTGCTTAACCACCGGACGGGAGACACCCATCATATCGGTTTCCTGGAACGCGTCCTCGCCGATGAGGGTGGACGCAACCTGGCCGCACAGAACCACCATGGGGATGGAATCCATGAATGCGGTGGCAATGCCAGTGATGGTGTTGGTGGCTCCAGGACCCGAGGTCACCAGTACGGTACCTGGTTTTCCGGTCGCACGGGCATAACCGTCGGCCATGTGGACCGCCGCCTGCTCGTGCCTTACCAGAATGTGCTTGACTTTGTCCTGCCTGAACAGCGCATCATAAATATGAAGGGCTGCACCACCCGGATAGCCGTATATGTATTCGATACCTTCATCTTGAAGGGACCGGATCAGCATATCGGCGCCAGACAATAACTCCACGATTTTCTACCCTCTTCTACGAGTGAATGAGCCGGGAAGGCTCCCGGTTGCCTGGATTCACGGTGTCCATGCTTCTTTTGAAAGCGGAACCGGCTGCTCCTCCACACCTTGTTAAGAGGTTGTCTCCTGGCCAGCCGCCCTCCTGAGGGTTGCGGAGAACGGCCAATCAACGGGTTGCACGTAAGCAACAACCATCCCGCGACGGATACGCGGCGCGTTCAGTGTGGTAATTGATGGGGGATACTCGCTCGGGATTGCCTGCCGTATTGACCCCAGTCTTCAGGCAATCGGTAATTCTGACAGCGCGAAACTCCCTGTCAATAGCCGCTGCAGGTTTCTGTGCCTATACTGGCCGAAGGTCTGCCATACTTGACACAAATCCGATACAAAGATTTGAACCAGACAGAAGAAAATCCGCAACACTGGTGGCATGATAGGGAATAATAAGCTGAGAAAAAACGGGCCCGGTTTATCCAGGTTGTCTGCCTGCCCGGGAGCAGTGAACACACGCGAGTAGAGCCATGAACAGAAAAATCCTGACGCTGACCTTATTACTGGCCGTTGTACCAGGTGTCGCCATGAGCGCCTCTGTCTATAAATGGACCGATGAAAACGGGGTTACCCATTTTGGGGACCGGCAGCCTACGGGCTCAAAGGCCGAACGAGTCAATGTTCGCTCCGGCACCTCTTCCGACGCGTCTGGCAACAGGCAGAGCCCCCAGGAGCGTCTGCAGAATATGCAGGAACACCAGGAAGATGAGGCAAGGCAGCGCCAGGAGACCGCCGTTGAGGAGGCCCGCCGGAAACAGCGCGACGCAAATTGCGCGACAGCCCGGTCCAACTTGGAGGTAATTGCCAACCACGCCCGCATCCGGATTGAGGAAAACGGCGAACTGCGCTATCTGACTCCGGAAGAGCTTGCCGAGAAACGGGCAGAACTTGAGCGAATGGCGGAAGATAATTGCGAACCGATGTGAACATGTAAAAATGGGGTCAGATGAAAGCTTTCATCTGACCCCGACTTCAGCTCCGACTCTCGGGTCAGGCTTTGGTGAAATCCAGGTGGTGGTCCTTCACTGTGCCACGAATGACATCACCCGACACAAACTCTCCCTTTAGCAGCCTCTGGGCCAGCGGGTTCTCGATCATCCGCTGGATGGCCCGCTTCAGCGGCCGGGCACCGTAGACCGGGTCATAGCCCACTTCCGCCAACAACTCCATGGCAGCATCATCCAGCTCCAGCTTCATATCCTGCTCTTTCAGGCGCTTGCTCAGAGACTCGATCTGAATCCGGGCAATGCCCTGGATTTGACTCTCCGCCAGCGGGTGGAACACCACCACTTCATCCACGCGGTTGATGAACTCGGGGCGGAAATGAGTGCCGACGACTTCCATGACGGCATTCTTCATGACCTCGTAGCTCTCCTCGCCGGCTTTCTGCTGGATGATGTCCGAGCCGAGGTTTGAGGTCATGACAATGACCGTGTTCCGGAAGTCGACGGTCCTGCCCTGCCCGTCAGTCAGGCGACCATCCTCAAGTACCTGCAAAAGTATGTTGAACACATCCGGATGGGCTTTTTCCACCTCATCCAGCAGCAACACGGAATACGGCCGACGGCGGACCGCTTCGGTCAGGTAGCCACCTTCCTCGTAGCCGACGTAGCCCGGGGGCGCACCAATCAGGCGAGCCACGGAATGCTTCTCCATGAACTCGGACATATCGATGCGAACCATGGCTTCCTCGGTATCGAACAGGAAGGACGCCAGCGCCTTACACAGCTCGGTCTTACCCACACCCGTCGGGCCGAGAAACAGGAACGAACCGTTTGGACGATTGGGGTCGGACAATCCGGCCCGGGAACGACGCACCGCGTTAGAAACAGCTTCAACCGCCTCATCCTGGCCGATAACCCGACCATGAAGCGCCTCTTCCATGCGCATCAGCTTATCGCGCTCACCTTCGAGCATCTTGGACACCGGGATGCCGGTCCACTTGGAGACAATCTCGGCGATTTCCTCGTCGGTTACCCGGTTGCGAAGCAGCTTCATTTCCATCATTTCTGCCTGGCTGGCCATATCCAGCTGGCGCTCAAGCTCAGGAATCTGCCCGTACTGGAGCTCAGACATCTTGCCGAGGTCACCGGCACGACGGGCATTCTCCAGATCAATGCGGGCCTGTTCCAACCGGCTCTTGATCTTCTGGGACCCGTGCAATGCCGCCTTTTCGGTATTCCAGACTTCTTCCAGATCGGCGTACTCACGCTCGACACCGGTGATCACATCGGACAGTTCCGACAGGCGTTTTTTCGAGGCAGCATCGGTCTCTTTCTTGAGCGCCTCACGCTCGATTTTCAACTGAATCAGACGACGTTCGAGACGATCCAGGGCCTCGGGCTTCGAATCCATTTCCATCCGGATCTGGGAAGCGGCCTCGTCCACCAGGTCAATGGCCTTGTCCGGCAGCTGACGGTCGGCAATGTAACGATGCGACAGTTTGGCGGCGGCGATAATGGCGCCATCTGTCACCTCAACCCCGTGGTGAACTTCATAACGCTCTTTCAGGCCCCGCAGGATGGCGATGGTATCTTCCTCACTGGGTTCGCTGACCAGTACTTTCTGGAAGCGACGCTCAAGAGCGGCGTCTTTTTCGATGTTTTCACGGTATTCGTCCAGGGTAGTCGCGCCCACGCAGTGCAGCTCGCCACGAGCGAGCGCCGGCTTGAGCATATTACCGGCATCCATGGAGCCTTCGGCCTTGCCGGCACCAACCATGGTGTGAATCTCGTCGATGAACAGGATGATCTGACCTTCCTGTTTGGACAGTTCGTTCAGAACAGCTTTCAGGCGTTCTTCAAACTCACCCCGGAACTTGGCGCCGGCAATAAGGGCACCCATATCGAGTGACAGAACCTTCTTGTCCTTGAGGCCATCGGGCACCTCGCCGTTGACGATACGCTGGGCCAGCCCTTCGACGATGGCGGTTTTACCAACGCCGGGCTCACCGATGAGAACCGGGTTGTTCTTCCGGCGGCGCTGCAATACCTGAATGGTACGGCGAATTTCATCATCGCGGCCGATTACCGGGTCCAGCTTGCCGGCCTCGGCTCGCTCGGTAAGGTCGATGGTGTATTTGGACAGAGCCTGACGGTTTTCTTCGGCGCTGGCGTCGTTGACGGCTTCACCGCCGCGAACGTCGTCAATCGCTTTTTCCAGGGCAGCTTTATCAACACCCTGCTCCCGAAGTACGCGACCCAAAGTACCCCGATCTTCCAGGGCGGCCAGCAACATGAGCTCACTGGAGATGTACTGGTCTTTGCGTTTCTGGGCGAGCTTGTCGGCAATGTTGAACAGCCGGCCCATGTCATTGGACATGGAGACGTCGCCGGCCGATCCCTGCACTTCGGGCAGGTTTTCGATCTCCCGGGCGATCGCCTGGCGAATGCGTCCGGGCTCTGCGCCGGCCTGCTTGAGCAAGGGTTTGATGGCGCTGCCTTCCTGATCAAGCAGTGCCTGCATCAGGTGCACCGGCTCAATGAAGTTGTGATCCTTTCCGACCGCGATGGACTGTGCGTCCGCGAGGGCGGTCTGCAGCTTGCTGGTCAGCTTGTCGATTCTCATGTGTACTTTCCCCAAATTTCTGCGAATACCATGGTGCCTTGGGTGGCGGATATTCGATTGCTTTGACAGTTAATGTAGGGGCAAGTAGAGGGACTTCAAGCGGGGCGGCGGTGTATTCGTCAGAAAATTGACGGCCGTCAGGTTTGAGTTTGGTGCTGGGTGCAAGGCTGGCGCGAGGCTGCTTTCCAGAACACGCCGTGAATACATCCCTGTAGGCTTGGCTGCAGCATCCATGCTGCAGACAGTTCTGGAAAGCAGCCTCGCACCAGCCACCGGACTTTTCAGCAACCGCCTTGCCACGGCCACTTCAAGTTGGCCACTTAGCTTGTTAGCCAGACCAGCGTGGCCATCCGCCCTGTTTGGCCATCCCTGCGGTATGAAAAAAACCGATCTGAATCCTGAACGGTACACAGGGCACCGCCAGTCACGCTGGAAACACCGAGATGATTTAACCTCAGAGTGGCAAGGGCATAGATATCTGCCATGAAATGACCCGGCCGAGCGCCTTCGGCTCTAAAGGCGAGGACCGCTTTGGGACCATGATCAAGGAAGGCGTCACGCACTTCCGGGCCGACCTCGAAGCTGTCCGGACCGATGGCCGGGCCGAGCCAGGCTTGCAGGGTTTCGGGCGCAACCGCCATCTCGCTCACCAGATTCTCGATAACACCGCCACACAGGCTTCGCCAGCCACAGTGGGCGGCGCCAACAACCGTTCCTTCGCGATCGGCAAGGATAACGGGCAGGCAGTCGGCGGTAAGGATGGCGCAGGCGATGCCCGGATGACAGGTGTAGCTGGCGTCAGCCTCGGCCGTTTGTCCGACGTTGTTCGGGGTTAGCTCAACGACCGCGGTACCGTGTACCTGGTTGAGCCAACCAATACGGGCGCTATCCAGCTTCAAGGACTCGGCGAGTCTTCGCCGATTCTCTTGGACGTGTTCCGGGTTGTCTTCGACGTGACTACCGAGGTTAAGACTGCTCCAGGGTGGAACGCTGACACCCCCGACGCGAGTTGTGCTGACCGCCCGCACTCTATCGGGCGCAGGCCAGTCCGGTTTCAGGGCGTTACCTTCAATAGTCACGGGTTTCCAGCTCCCGGGCGTGTTTGCGCAGAGCTTCAATCAACGCAACCATATCCTCAGGCAAGGGAACCTCCCAGGTCAGGATTTCACCGGTTTCCGGGTGTTCCAGGGTCAATTGCCGGGCGTGGAGGGCCTGACGGTTGAACGCCGAGAGGGCCTCTCTAAGCTCGTCAGTGGTTCCCTTGGGCAGTCTCAGCCGACCTCCATAGAGCGGATCTCCGACCAGCGGGTGTTTTACATGGGCCATATGAACCCGGATCTGATGGGTTCGGCCGCTTTCCAGTTTGCAGCGGACGTGAGTGTGGGCGGCAAAACGTTCCACCAGACGATAATGGGTGACCGCCGGTTTGCCGGAGGCGACGACCGCCATTTTCTTGCGCTCCCGAGGATGCCGGCCGATGGGCGCATCAACCGTTGCGCCGCCGGTGAGGGTGCCAACGACGACGGCCTCGTACTCGCGGCCCATGGTTCGGGTTTGTAGCTGGTCGACCAGGGACGTGTGCGCAATCAGGCTACGGGCAACGACCATAATGCCCGAGGTGTCTTTGTCGAGGCGGTGTACGATACCCGCCCTGGGCAGATTCTCGACCTCCGGTGCGTAGTTCAGCAGGGCATTGACCAGGGTTCCATCGGCATGGCCGGCCGCCGGGTGCACTACTAGGCCCGCGGGCTTGTTGATGACCAGCAAGTGCTCGTCCTCATAGACAATATCGAGGGAGATTTCCTCGGCCTGCCAGCTCACCTGGGCTTCCGGCTCGGCATCCAGCGCCAGGCGATCATCCAGCATCACTTTGTCCCGAGGCTTTCGCGTCTCACCATTCACCGTCAACGCGCCGCTTTTGATCCAGGACTGCAGGCGGGAACGGGAATGTTCGGGCATCAGTTCTGCCGCGGCCTGGTCAAGGCGCCGATCACTCAGTTCCGGCGGCACGACAAAGTTGGCGATGATTCGTTTTTCAGATGACATTAAGCCCCCAGGGCCTGTGTGTGTTACGTTTCGGTCAGATTATTGGAAACAGCGAGGCATTGCTCTGCACATGGAGCCACTTCCCCGCTACAATGACTGCCCTTGAATTAATCGACATTATACGGGATTCCGGAATGAGATCAGGTCTTCGTTTGCTGTTACTTTCCACACTGGTTGTTCTGGTCAGTGCCTGCGCCTCCAACAAGCAGGAGGAAGTACTTCCGGAGAAGACCTACTATGAGAATGCACGCCAGGCCATGACCTCCGGGAATTTCAACGAGGCAGAGGAGAACCTGGATGCCCTGGAAACCTACTATCCCTTCGGTCGCTACGCCGAACAGGCCCAGCTTGATCTGATTTATGCCCGCTACCAGAACCTGGACCTGGAAGGTTCCCGCGCAGCTGCCGACCGTTTTTTGCGTCTGAACCCGCAAAGTGACCACGGGGATTATGCGCTCTATATGCGTGGCCTCGCCTCCTACAACCTGGATATCGGCCTTGCTGCCCGTTACTTTCCGATCGACGTTGCGGCCCGGGATCCAGGCGAGCAGCTGCAGTCTTTCCGGGATTTTTCGGAACTGCTGAGCCGCTACCCGGAAAGCCAGTACGTCGCAGATGCCCGACAGCGAATGATCGCAGTGCGCAATCGCATGGCTGAGCTGGAACTTTACGCTGCCCGCTATTACGTCAAACGCCAGGCCTATGTGGCGGCCAACAACCGGGCGCGGTACATCATCGAGAATTATCCGACCGCAACGGTTACTGAAGAGGCTCTGATTATCCTGGCAGAAACCTTTCGCTTCCTGGATCTGAAAAAAGGTTCACAGGACGCAATCGCCATGCTCCGTACCAATTTCCCGGAAAGTGAGGCATTCAATGCCGACGGCGATTTTGAGGTGGATCTGCTGGAGGGTGAAAACCGTTCACTGACGAACGTTGTTACCTTCGGTTTGATGGGCGACGAGTAAGGGCTCAAACAGCTGAATTTGGGGCCAGATGAAAAGTTCATCTGACCCCGAATACTTCAACTATTTGCCACTCTTCCAGCCGTTGGTGATCGGATAACGCCGGTCCTTGCCAAATCCTCGCTCGGTAATTCGAACACCAATCGGCGCCTGCCGACGTTTGTATTCGTTGATATCTACAAGACGAATAACCCGCTCAACGTCGACTCGCTCGAAACCTTCCGCAACGATCGCATCGGCACTGAAATCCCGCTCTACATACAGATTCAAAATCTGATCCAGTACATCGTAACCGGGCAGGCTGTCTTCATCTTTCTGGTCCGGCGCCAGTTCTGCCGATGGCGGCCGGGTGATCACACGCTCGGGGATCACTTCTCCCTCCGAAAGCGTGTTGCGGTATTTGGCCAGGCGGAATACCAGGGTTTTGGGCACATCCTTGAGCACATCAAAGCCGCCAGCCATATCGCCATAAAGCGTTGAATAGCCCACCGCCATCTCGCTCTTGTTACCAGTGGTCAGCACCAGGGAACCAAACTTGTTGGAAAGCGACATCAGCAGAACACCCCGGAGACGCGCCTGCAGGTTTTCCTCGGTTGTATCCGGTTTGGTGCCCTCAAAAGGCGCTGCCAGAGTTTCCATGAAGGCGTCGTACATGGGTTCAATGGAAAACACATCGTACTGCACGCCCAGGGCAACGGCTTCAGCCTCGGCATCCTCAAGGCTCATGCTGGAGGTGTAACGGAACGGCATCATCACCGCCCGAACCCGATCCTTGCCCAGGGCATCGACTGCGACCGCCAGCGTAACGGCCGAGTCGATTCCGCCTGAGAGCCCCAGAACCACCGACTTGAATCCATTCTTGTTGACGTAATCCCGAACACCGGTCACCAGGGCGCTATAGACATTGGCCTCCAACGACGGTTCTTCCGGCAGCGGCCGGGATACCGGCTGGCAATGGTGCTCGCAGAGGAAGTCAACCGGGTACAGGCCCTCGCCAAATTGAGGAGCCTCCGCCATAAGCACACCCGAATGGTCGAACACCATGGAGCCCCCATCGAAAACCAGTTCGTCCTGGCCACCCACAAGATTCACGTACACGATACTGACCATATTCTCCCGGGACTTTCGCTCCAACAGGGCCTTGCGACGTGCCTGCTTGTCGATATCGTACGGTGACGCATTGAGATTCAGAATCAGACGGGCGCCTGCGGCCGCACAGTCTTCTACCGGCCCCTCCTTCCAAAGATCTTCACACACGGTGATACCTACAGGAACGCCCCGGATATCCAGAGTCAGAACATCCTGGCCTTCGGCAAAGTAACGCTTCTCGTCAAACACCTGGTAGTTGGGCGGGAAGCGCTTGAAATACCGGCCGGTAATCTCGCCACCGTCAATCACAACCGCCGCGTTATACAACAGCGGGCCATGACGAAGGGGAGCACCGATAACGATCACCGGGTCCAGCCGTTCCGCCTGCAACCTTTCCAGCGCTTCGTTGACCCGCACTTCCAGGCTCGGGCGCAACAGCAGATCCTCCGGCGGATAGCCGGTCAGGCAAAGCTCGGGAAAAACCACAATGTCCGCCTGATGCTCGGACGATGCCCGGCGGGCAGCCTCAAGGATAAGCTCGGTATTGCCGGGTATGTCCCCCACCAGAAAATCCAGCTGGGCCATCACCACCCGCAGTTTTCTGGCAGACACCCCGGTCGCTGCCTGATTTCCGGACACGGACATAAATCGGCTCCTGTAACTCATTGCCATGAAAAGGCTATTATAACCCCGCATAGGCGTGGATTTCTTCCGACCAACAGCGGATTCCTGTGAATCATGGCAGCAGATACACCAGCACAATCGACCGAAACGCTCGGCCACCCCCCTTCAACACCGTCCGGTGTGCAGCAGGCAAAGCTATTCAGGATCTACAACCACTACCGCCTGGTGGTGAGCCTGATGCTGGTGGCGCTGTTATTCGTGGACCCAGTCAACTTTGACATGCGTTTCCGGCTGCTGGATTACTACCAGGCAGGCGTCTCCGCTTACCTGGGCCTGAATGCCTTCATCGCCCTGCTTCTTGTGGCCGGCTTTCACCCCAGCCAGCGCCATATAACGCTTTCGATCCTGCTGGATATCCTCATCATGCACGGCCTGCTGCTTGCCAGTACAGGCATTACCAACGGCCTGGCCAACCTTGTGATTGTATCTGTTGCGGCGGGCAACATCCTGACCCCGAGTCGCATGGGAACCTTCTACGCGGCTCTGGCAGCGATCTGCTCCCTGGGCATCTCCGGATGGGCCGTGCTGGCGCTGGGTGAGTCCGCCGATGATATCGTCCGGGCCGGCTCCCTGGGCATCCTTTACTTTGCCGCGGCTTTCGTCCTGCAAAGCATCTCCCGCCGAATGATGCGCAGCGAGGCACTGGCCAGCAGCCGGGCGCGCAGCATTGCCGAGCTGGAGAAGATCAACCAGCAGATTATTCAGCGCATGCGAACCGGCATTCTGGTGCTGGACCGTTTCGGCCAGATCCGTCTTGCCAACGCTGCTGCCGAGGAGCTTTTATATGGCGCGCCAAAAACCTCATTACCGATTCAGGAACGCGCAACCGTGCTGCCCAAGCCGCTCAAGCAGGGCCTGGACGTGTGGCTGAAGGACCCAACACAGCGCATTGAACCGTTTCAGCCCTCACCGACCTCGCCGCTGCTGCAAGCCAATTTCACACAGCTGGACCAGGAGCGGGGCGACCAGATTCTTGTGTTCATTGAGGACATGAGCAAAGTCACCCAACAGGCCCAGCAGATGAAACTGGCATCGCTGGGCCGACTGACGGCCGGCATCGCCCATGAAATCCGCAATCCACTGGGCGCGATCAGCCACGCGGCCCAACTGATGGAAGAATCCCCCAACCTCGAACCCGGCGACCGCCAGATGCTGGAGATCATCCGACGCCACTCCCGACGGGTGAATGGCATCATAGAGAATGTACTGGATCTTTCCAGGCGCCGGGCCGCAAATGCCGATCTGATCGAAGTGGCACCCTGGCTCCAGGAATTTCGGGAAGACTTCCTGCAAACGCAGGACGAGGACTGCACCACGGCGAATATCGTTCTGAAAATCGATCCGCAACTGCCTCCGGCGCGCTTCGACAAAAGCCAGATTGAACAGGTGATGGTGAATCTTTGTGACAACGGTTTACGCTACAGTGAACAGCACTCGGGACAGCGAAAGATCGGCATTCATGCCGGTGCAACCGAAGATGGCGAGCGGGCCTATATCGATGTCCGTGACCAGGGGCCAGGCATTGCACCCGAGCACAGAAACTCTGTGTTCGAACCCTTTTTTACCACAGACAAGACCGGGACCGGGCTCGGGCTTTATCTGGCCCGGGAACTGTGCGAGGCTAATCAGGCCCATCTTTCCCTGGTAGAAGATAACAAGCCCGGCTGCTGTTTTCGCATTACATTTGCTCACCCGGGGCGAATGATCTGAACCGGCGCCGGCGGATATCGGGCGCTTGAACAACGACATGGAACCGACGACACAAGATGACCACATACACAGCGCTGATCGTTGATGATGAACCGGACATCCGGGAGTTACTTGAGATCACCCTCACCCGGATGGGCATAACAACCCTCACGGCACCCGACCTCACCAGCGCCCGGAAATTGCTGGAACAGAACACCACCCACCTCTGCCTGACCGACATGAACCTGCCAGACGGTAATGGCATCGAACTCGTGCAGTGGATTCAGAAGCATTCTCCCGCCACGCCTGTTGCTGTGATTACAGCCTACGGCAACATGGATACCGCGATCGAGTCTCTCAAAGCCGGGGCTTTTGATTTCGTATCCAAGCCGGTGGAACTGCCCCGTTTAAGGGAGTTGGTCAATAGCGCCCTCAAATTAGCCGAGCCAAAGGCAGACACAGAAGATACAGCCGACGAGCCAGGCCTGTTGCTGGGTAAATCGCCAGAGATACGCAAACTCCGTAACCAGACCCGAAAACTGGCCAGAAGCCAAGCGCCCGTTTTTATCAGCGGCGAGTCCGGCAGCGGCAAGGAACTGGTTGCCAGAATGATCCATCTGCAGGGCCCCCGCCGCGAGGGACCATTCATCGCGGTTAACTGCGGCGCAATTCCCTCAGAGCTGATGGAAAGCGAATTTTTTGGCCACAAAAAAGGCAGCTTTACCGGGGCCGTGGAGAATAAAGACGGCTTATTCCGTTCGGCCAACGGCGGCACCTTATTCCTTGATGAGGTGGCAGACCTGCCCCTCGCCATGCAGGTAAAGCTGCTCCGGGCTATCCAGGAAAAGGCAGTTCGTCCGGTTGGCGATACCAAAGAGGTGCCCGTGGACATCCGGGTACTGAGCGCTACCCATAAGAACCTGCCGGAACTTGTTCAGGAAGGCAGCTTCCGCCAGGATCTTTTCTACCGGATTAACGTAATCGAACTGGCGGTACCTCCTTTAAGAGAGCGACCGGATGATATTCCCCTGCTTGCCAATCACATCCTTGAGAGGATTGCGAAAGAATATGAATGCGACCCCGCTTCGTTAACGCCAAAGGCCGTGGAACGACTGCGAGAATATAATTTCCCCGGCAACGTCAGGGAGCTAGAAAACGTATTGGAGCGGGCCTTTACCCTCTGCGACGCCGACCTGATTGATGCTAACGATCTCCATCTGGGGAATGGCGTGCAGCACGCGGCCTCCGCCACGCAGATTATTGCCGAGGGAGAGGCTGGTGAGCGAGAGGGTGTTGCTGTGCCTGATGGGGAAATCGACCTGGAGGGATACCTGGAGAAGATTGAACGACAAGCGATTGAGAAGGCGCTTGAAGCTACCCGGTGGAACAAGACGGCGGCTGCTAAACGGCTGGGAATCAGCTTCAGGGCACTTCGTTATCGACTAAAAAAGCTTGGAATGGAATAAATAGCATTTCATCGGCATAGTGGACCCAAACCTGATAAGGTTTCAGCACTAAAAGGCAACATTCTGCTTTTCACAGGAAGTGAAAAGTGTTTGCAAACCGACACGGAAGTCAGAACATGTACAACCATATCAAAACCAGAGGATTTACTCTGGTCGAGCTAGTCGTCACCCTCAGTCTGGTTACCCTACTGGCAGGTCTTGCCCAGACATCCTGGACTCAATTGCTGGTTTCAAACCGCCATAGGGATCTTACTCAAGACATTCAGCGCATGTTTGCCACGGCTAGATCGCATGCCATTCACAGCAAAACGCTGACGACTATATGCCCGCTGTCCCCAGAGCGCAGATGCACCGACGATTGGACGTTACCGGTCGCGGTATTCCCGGATCGCAACAACGACAAGCGCCCTGACGACGACCACATCCACCAAATCTTCAAGCTAAACAACGGGCATTCCAATATATATTCCCGGACCGCCGGAAGAGGCTACTTTCAGCTGGCAGCAGATGCTATGAGTCACGGCACTATGGGCAGTTTGATCGCATGCTCCCGGAGAGCCGACGGGCGGACTCAGATGAGTTATCTAGCCCTGAATATCGGGGGCAGAATTCGCGTGGTCCATGACGATGACGGCGACGGAAAAATCCGCCTTCCTTGGGGTGCAAGTGTCGCTTGCCCGAATCCGTAAGCGCCTACCAGGGCAATCCATGAACCCCCAGAAACGTGACCCTTATCACAACACTGTCAGCAGAAGACCGCTTAATCCAGATCTTGGACCGCTCGTCGCGCGGGTAGTGAATGTAACCAAGGCCTTTGATTAACTAGAGTGGAGCTCACTGACAGGACATGGCATGTTGAAGAAAGATGAGGGTTTTACGCTTATCGAACTGTTGATCACGATGGTCATCCTCGTGATTATTGCAACGGTCGCGATTCCGGGCTTTGGTCGTTTGATTGAAAGCAACAGGCTGATGACGGGCACTAACCTTCTTGCCTCTTCGATAAAGCTTGCACGAGCCGAGGCAATCAAACGCGGCACCAATGTCACATTTAGTACCGATGGCGGACTTGAGACGGGATGGTGCGTGCATGCCGGCGATGCGGCGGGGGACTGTGCGAACGACCAGATCCGTCGCTTCGAGGCTCCTGCTGACCTTACCTTTACAGAGACAACTGGCGACCTGGTCTTCGACAGACGTGGTTTTTTAGTTCCCCAAAATGCCCAGACCTTCACAGTGGCCCCGAATGGCTGCGCCTCTGGCGACATAACGTTCCGTACCTTACGTATCAGCCCTGTCGGAAGAACTGAAATAGAAGATGGAGTATGCCCGTGACACCAGTAACACCCTTGATGATGCTGAAACGGCAACAACATCCATTTTGCATTACTAGCCAGTGCCCATCCAGAAACCCGCATTTTCAGCCAGTTTAGCTCACCTCCAGGAGTGGAGGCTGAGCTGCGTGCCTTCAAAAAAATGAAAGCAGCTAAATATTGGTAAATGTGATCATTATTTGATCGACTGGCTCGCGTTCAAGCCACGGGCGGGCACCGCACGACTGCTCATGCGCCCTGTTTACAGATGTTCAGTCGGAACCGGTCGGCTAATCCGGACCGAGTCGGGCCAACCGCACCAGGTTGTAGCTCAGAACTGAGGCCCAGACAAACGCTTTGAAACCATCGTGACCTTTCCACTTCGCTTTCGCGGCTCCGAAGGCCCGTTTCAGCTCCGAG
>NZ_FONF01000062.1:0-1986 GCF_900112835.1 Marinobacter sp. DSM 26671
GCGGGGGACAGTAGCTGGTTCTGTGGCCTGACGGCCACCCGGGGGTGGGTCAAAATTAATGGCCAGTAGTGGGTCATTTTAATTGGCCACTAACATAACGTTACCACTCGCGATGATTTCGACCTTCCCAGGAGCCGTTAAACGCGCAAGATAAGTATCGTTGTACTCGGTGCCGTAATACTGTGGCCACTCACTAGAGAGAAACCGGAGCCTGCCGGAGACGGCTTCATAGGCGGGTGGAACTACAAATGCCTGGCTCAGAGTACCTTTAGCTGATTGCGAGCCGGCATTGCTAACGACCGCGGCTTGGGTAACTGGACATCCATCCGCTGCGGTTGCTCCTTGTGCTCCGGCGAGAAGCATTAGTGCGGTAAATGGGACCACAGCGCTGATTGCTGGCAATCGGAACTTCGTAATATCCATATCGTTAACTCTCCCTTAGTTGCCTGAGTCCGGAGTGGTGAAAACAAGGTCGCGATCGATGATGGTGACGGAACCCTCTGTCGACCATCCGTCCAGTCCATTTTCGAAACCGCTGTTGAGGAGTTCGGCATTAACTGTCTCAGGCGCTTTGAGTGTCAGATTGCGCGTGATCTGGGAGGTGTAACTGGAGAGTACACCGGTAGTTGAGCCGCTAGCGCCGGTGTCATTTTTGAAACCAACGAGGAGCAAGGTGCCGTCGCCATGGACGTTCATCAGAGAAAAAGAGCCATCGGCGGAAGAGGTTGTTGAATATTTTCTGTCAGTGTCGGGGAAAATGGCAGTTACCAACGCACCTGGTACGGGCTGTCCCGAGCTGTCAAAGACGGTCCCATAGATTGCACTGCTACCAGCCAAATCAACGGTTACAAGCACTGATGATGAGCTTTCTGTTTCAAGCAAGCTGCCCTGGGCACTGCCTGTTCGACCATCCGATGTTGTGACGTTAGCAACGTAAACCCCGGACTCTGTAAGATCAGTGATTGAAAAGAGACCATTGCTGTCAGTAGTTACCGTGAAGGTTGAGCCAGATTCAATAAACGACACGGTGACTGTCGCCTCTGCGACAGGTGCTTGGTCGCTATAACCGAAAACTCCCCCGTTAATCGCCATAGTGTCAGGTTCGAAAGTCCCTGAAATGATTGAAATCACTCGCTCAGCCTCAGATACCAAGGCAGCTGCGTAGCTTTCTTCAATGGACTTTCCGCTTCCCTGGTTTATGCCGGCAATGTACTTGTTGAGCTCTTGAATCGCCTTGTCGTCGGAGCCTTTTTCAAAGTGCTTTTCAGCATTGGCTACTCGGTGGCAAAGCCCTACTTGGGGTGGGTTTTCAACAGATGGATCTAGCGTCATTGTCGCGAGCTGCTGAAAAGGCTCTGGGAGAGCTTCGCAAGCAGCGGTTCCGTTGTTGCTTGCGTAGGTTTGGAGAGGAATGAGTGAAATGGTTAATAAAGACGAGAATAAGACTATTAGTCTTAGCATCTAAAGCCTCCTTGTTGATTTCGGTCCTTTTAGCTGCTAATCCCCGTAGAGTTGCAAGGGGACAGTAGCAAGCTGATTAGAATGATAGATGAGGATTTGAATTTCCGTGTAACGGTTTGTATTTTCATTGTTAAGTTGTGACGCCCAGATGTTTTCCCCCTGTTTGGGGTGGGCGGGCCGACGTGAGTTCGTAAAGCTTTTCTAAGCTGTCCTGAAGTGAAACTTGGAGAAGTTGGAATTCTGCAGCTCGAAATAACTCTCCTGCTTGAACTCGTTTTCAACCCGTTCAGATCCTCACCGGTCTAGTGGTTCAACGATTCTGGACAGATCAGCAGTTTGATTAAATGCTGGGGACCGGTCAGAGAGTGAACAATGGTTAGAGAATCCCTAACAAGTGACTATGGTTTTGCACTGCGACTGAACGTTCGCTTTGCGACCAGGGCATCCTCTGAACTCAGCTAAACAAAAGCGAACATTCGCCGCACCCCCAATTCCAGGCTTTACGCCCCTTAAACGGGTAAGCAA
>NZ_FONF01000059.1:0-2242 GCF_900112835.1 Marinobacter sp. DSM 26671
GTGGACAACGTGCAGTTTCAGGATGGAATACCGGTGGAGGATCAATCTGACAGGAGCGCTGCCTGATGGTCATACACCAGATTTGACAATAACTCTGAAAAGAGTACGCTCTTGTCCATCTTTACTCGGATATTTGGCCTCGGATCTCCAGTTCTTGGATGAGCAACTCTAACTGAAGTCGTAGTGATTTCACTTCGCTCTTGAGCTCTTCGTCATCGGGCGTGGATATTTGCTGTTGAAGCAGTGCGGTGATGGCCTGCTGGGTTGCGATTTGAGCAGCACTGTTCGAAATACTCGCTTCGTAACCAGACAGGTTCTGTTGAGCCTGAACAAGACCTAGCTGAGATTGCAGTATGGCAGTGTCAATATTCGCTTCTGCGGTTCCAGCGGTTTTCCCAAATTCAATCTCTTTCGAAAGAAGCCTTTGCTGGCTTTCAAGTAAGTCGAGCTCTTGTTCAACAGCTTGAAGCTCGAGATATGCGTCGCTATTGAATCCTCTTAAATCAAGCTCGCTCTGCAAAACTTCTTTCTTTTTCGTAAGAATCTCCGCCTGGTCTTTCAGGTAGGTTTTCGCGAAGGTCTGTCGCTGCTGCACTAAATCAAGCCGCGCCTTCTCAGCTGTTGCTACGGTTTCAATATAGTTGGAGCTTGCGACATCAAGCGCCGACGATATCTCATTGCCAGATGACGTGAAATCATACTTCGCTGTAGTAATAAAACCGTCATCGTTAATGGTCAGTTGTAGATCTCTTTTTGACCAAGCATTTTCCTCATATGCGATTCTTCCGATTGGTGAGTCTGGAGCAATAACATTCACAACTTCAGATAAGCTAGCTTTCCATTGGACGGGTGTTTTTTCCGAGGAAGAAGATCCATTGAATGGACGCTCTGGGGGTTGTGCAGCGAAGAGCTTAAATACAAAAGGCTCTGGATCGCGATAGGCGATAAAGGCTTCGTCTGTGGTGTCAGCGCGAGTAAGGGATGTCGCCACTGACTGATTAATTCTTTCTAGAACGGGCGCTACACCAATTTCTTCAAACTCGGCCAAGTCGAGAGTGCCATCCGAAGTTGTGTCGACGATGATATCTGAAATCGCATAGCTTCGATTAAGCGTTTCAGCTTCTGGCGGTTTGACTCCGTAGTTTGATTTGATTTTCTTATCCGACGCATTGATGTAGCCGGTATAACGCGAAAGTTGACGCTCTAGTTTTGTTTTAAGCTGTTCTTCGAGGGCGATGCTTTCAAGCAAGCTTTTCTTTTCTTTTGCGCTCTCAGAACTCGCTGCTTTTTTGGTCATTTCCTCGATATTCTGCTGAGAGGCCGTAACTCCCTTTTTCAAGCGGTCGACCGCTTGGAACCACTCAGGTTTAATCCGGCCTGTTAGCAAGCCGATAACCTGGGTTTCTGGCATCAGCGGGGTGACAATTTCGTTAAGCCCAGCTGCAGAAATCAATTTTGCTCTAACCGCTTCACAGCTTTCGTCGATAGGCACCCCGAAAAGATTAAACTTTTCGTTTTGGGGTAAGAGACTAGTATCTGTTGGGAGCACGGACGGGACTGAAGTCGTGTAGCCGATGACCCTTGCTAAAAACTTAGCGCTAGTCTTTAGTGCTTCTCCTGCCTTTCCCGTTAGTTTGGCGTTCACGGATTTCAGAAGCCCACGTTCGTTTCTTATCAGCGTAACGGATCCATCGGCAAAAGTGCCCGGTTCAATCTGGATTGAATACACTTGGCTGGTATCTGCGATGGTCTCAAATTCTGAATCTAATACTCTTGAGACTGAATAAGCAACGCCGGTGGAATAACAGGTTTCAAGGAATCCCTGAGTAATAATGGAGAGGCGTTCGTTCGCCTTCATAGTCACGACCGCTGTTTGATTGAAAACAGCGTCAGAGGGGAAGGTTGTCGTTTTCTCCACCTCAAGGTTAAGGCGACTGACTGGGAGAGAATAGCGAAACCCGTTGGCAGCGGTATCGAGGGGTGTTGTTATTGTGGTACCTGCACAGCCAACTAGAAAAAATAAACCAACCGAAAGTATCGCTTTTTGCACGGATAAATCCTCCATGATGTCGATGTCCCCAACCCACTCCCTATTGAGGTGAAGTTTTTATAATGGCACATAATTGTAATTTGTGTAGGCGCGCAGTCGGGTTCTACCCCGTTTCCACGGACGGTTTTAAAACGGCGAACAGTTTTCTGTCCTGAGCAGCAACTCTACGTCGCATCCTAGGATTATGGAACC
>NZ_FONF01000027.1:0-47817 GCF_900112835.1 Marinobacter sp. DSM 26671
GGCTGGTAGCGGTAGCAGGTCTCACTGATGCTGAACATCCAGCACGCCAGACGAATGCTGATGCGCTTCTCATTGACGGCTTTCTGCGCCATCTCACGGCGACGAGACGGCTTTACCACTTTTTTTCGATAGCTTCCTTGAGGATGTCAGCCTTCAATCGTTCCTCGGCATACATCTTCTTGAGCCGGCGGTTTTCATCCTCCAGCTCTTTCAAACGAGCCATCATGGACGCGTCCATGCCACCGAACTTGGCCCGCCATTTATAAAAACTGGCGCTGCTCATGCCGTGCTCTCGGCACAGCTCCGGAACCGGCACGCCGTTCTCGGCTTGCTTGAGGATCGACAGGATCTGGCTGTCGGAAAAACGTGACTTCTTCATGCAGAATCTCCCTGCGTCTAGCTTACGGAAAATTCTACTTTTGACCACCGCTGTTTTTCGGGAGGATTACCGCTCCAGCAAAACTGGCGGAGTGTTTGGCGCGTTTGAGCACTTCCTCGGCTGGTAGACTCTGTCCAAGCCCTTCTTGAGCCGCTTTAATGGCAATAGTGGCCTGCTGGATGCCTGGAGTAATCCCGCAAATGACGACTTTGGCTGATTCATTGATGAACTCGAAAGGGGCGTAGTAGGTCGCGTACCGTCCGTTTTCGGATAGAAGCAGTTCCTTCGGGAGATCTGCTCCGGTGATTTCAACTTGTACCAGAGAATTAAGGTAGGAGTGTTCCATGATGTTGGGCTCCGTTCTTAGTGTTGTTGTTTGTATTTATGGCCAACCGTAATGACGCGACCGCTCTCGCCCACTACTGCAAACGGCGGGGCATCATTTGTTAGTGCCCGCAGGAGTTGCTTCAGGGATTTGATAAGCGCTTTTCGTTCCCTGCGGTCGAGCTCAATCAATGAAGTCCCGCCTTTTTGCTCCTCCATTTCGCCGCATTCCAACAGCACATCGAGCACGATGTCTGAGATTGCTCGTTGGGCAGCGCGTTTGCGTCCATGTTCCGTAAGTTGGTAACTGACGTTTGCCATGTTGAAGCCGCTCCTTGACCGTAGTGCGGGTAAACCCGGTGTTAGTGAGCCACCAAGAGATTCAGTATCTCGTTGAATGAGTCACTGTCTTTGACTTTGATCTTGTTGATACCAGCCCGACCGAGTTCGGGAAATTTCGCCAGGCCGCTGTGGCGGGTGGTTGGCTCATTAGAGCCTACTGCCGGGTAGTGTTTGACGATCGAGGTGTCTGGCACGGCGATCTCATCCGGCACCCAGAGAAATTGAGTTTTCCCTTCATGCTGGTGTGCGAACGCCATTCCTCCAATGACTCGGTAGCCGTCAATTTTTGCATTCGGTTTGCGCTGCGCAGGGTGCTTCTCAATCGACGGATGGTTTGTCAGAACGTCCCTCAAGGTCTCTTTATCAGCGACTACGCCAGAGGGGGCTTTTGGCGGGGATTTGCGCGCCATTTGCTCCGCGAGCTGACCGACCATATATCGGCGTCTGGCTTCTGATGCCCAGAAGTCCAGGCTTTCGAACAGCCAGCATGGGTCGATCATCAAAGCAGTGCCCAAGGTTTCGGCGTTATCGGCGGTTACCCATTGGAGGTTCTCGGGGTCAAACGCCTTGGATTTCAGGTAGGCTTCGAAGCCTGGCCGATGTTCTGGTGGCAGGATCGAGTACACCTCGCTGGTTTTACCCAACTGTCTCAGAGCTTGGTGATGGATGGTTTCAGCCAATTCCCGAGCAGAAGGTGAGGGGGCATCTGGTTTCAGAACGAAGGGAGGCAGCCATCTGAATTCACGGTATTTACCTTTGTGAAGAAGCCACCGCTGCACATCCGCTTTACGGGCGACTCCTGGACGCTCTTGCGGGAGTTTGTCTTGACCCTCGGCGAAGCCCGCCAGCCGCACCGTCTCCACCGCCAGCCCGCTCAAAAGGGCGATTTGCTCCCTGGTGAGAATGTCGTCTTCCTCCCCGTACTCAAAAGCCATCACCGCTTCATGTAGATCCAGGAGTAAACCGAGGGTTTCTTGGCGTTCTGTGAAGGTCGAATTGATGACAGTGTCACCGGCGTTGAACTCTACCAGTGACCGCAGTGAACCCTGGTCCGCCTGATCATCCCCGCCCTGACGACGTTCGACGGCAAAGTCGAAACAACGGTCAAGTAATAGTTCAATGTCGAACTGTTCCCTGGTACTACAAGAGAGATCTTGGGATTTATGATTCTCAAGGTCCAGCGCGAGCGCTGTCCGATCCTGGCCGAGGAACAGGTTGATGACATCACTGATCTCGTTGTTGATAAAGTCTTGAGCAATTTTCTGAACTTTTTCGCGACTCAGGTTTTCCATGTCGTGCCCTCGGCAAATAGTAAAAATGTGGCTGGCAGCCATCAACACTTTTAACTCTACTGGCGAATTGCTGTTTGTGCAAGAAAAAAGTTAATTGGCTGCCAAATATATTTTGGCTGGACTCATGGGTAGGTTGGCTTGGCCATAAGTTCGGTGCAGTGGTAAAGCGATTCGGAGGGTCTATTTGATGTAAGTCTTGGAGGGGGGGTGCCGTAGGGCTTTCCGGATTGTGCGAATTAGGGCCCATCCCCCTCATGGGTGTTGGAGGGTGGGCCGCTTCACTCAGTGGACGTTTCTGCCCGCACCAAGTTGAAGGTGCTGGCTGGAAGAGTAGTCAACGGTCGCGTAGAACTTATTCGGCTCCTCAGAATTCTGGAACAGATCGAGGGTAATCCAGTCTTCTCCCCGTCGCATCTGGACGGTGAGATTGATCTCTTCGCAATTGAATTCTTTGGTGAGCGTCGCGGCCAGGTTCTGAGTCTTTTTCATGAAATCCATGTTGAATCCCTCCGATCAGAACCAGACGTTCTTTTTGATGGTGCCCAGCTGGTCCGCCGCGCTGGCGGTAGCAGGTGTCAGGTGTGACAAGGAGCTGTCACCGGAGGTGCCATCGCTGTAGTTCTGGAGATTGTCGCCGATCACCAGGCGGGTGCCGTCCGTGCACGACACCCGCACTTCGGCTTTGCTCAGCTGGAAGTTGTCGAGAGTCTCCGCCAGAGCATTGGCCTGTTTGAGCAGGTCGGTAATCTGGTCAATCAAGTGTTTCATCATTTTGGAATATCCTCTGCTTGCCTGTTGAATTGGTCACGCCGTTCGAGACCTATTTCGACGTTACCCCATTTCGTCGTTCTAGCAAGCAAATAGATTTTGGCCGGACCGTGTGCTTGAATATTCGCCAAAACAGAGAGATATCGCCGGCATTGGAAAACGGCGGTCGCAATTCTAAGAAATTATGTGGCTGGGGAACGAAAGGTTATGGCTAAAAATTGATCGTTTTAGGGTTGAGGGGTAGGTTGGTGGGTTAGCTGATTTACTAATGCTAAATATATGATTTTATTGATGGGATGGTACCCCCGGCAGGACTCGAACCTGCTACCTTCCCCTTAGGAGGGGGACGCTCTATCCAGATGAGCTACGGGGGCATTATCGCGAGAAGGGCGGTATGATAGCGGGCTAAGACCTGAGGCTCAAGGTTCGGTCCGGTTTCAGAGAATGTCACGGAGTGTGTTTTGCCAGATCCTTTCTCGCTAAGCGTGATTGTTCCCGTGTGGATGGAAGCGGCAGGTGTAACCGACACCCTGCGCGCCCTGCAACCGATCCGTAACCGGGGGCATGAGGTGGTTGTCGTTGATGGTGGCAGTACCGATCGAACCGTTGAGCTGGCCCGGCCACTTTGCGACAGGGTGGTTGTGTCAGAGAAGGGCCGGGCGCTTCAGATGAACGCCGGCGCGGCAGTTGCAAAGGGCGATCTACTGTTGTTTCTGCACGCAGATACGCGCCTGCCGGAAGAAGCTCTGGAGCATCTCGCAAGTTTCGTCCATTCCCGTCGCGCCTGGGGGCGGTTCGATGTGCGGCTGAGTGGTGAGCGGCTGCTTTTCCGGGTTATTGCCTGGTTCATGAACCAGCGCTCGCGCCTGTCAGGCATCTGCACCGGTGATCAGGCAATTTTCGTACGGCGGGACGTTTTCGACGCCCTGGATGGTTTTCACCCGATGCCGCTCATGGAAGATGTCGAATTCTCACGCCGTCTTTGCCTGGTGTCCCATCCTTTCTGTATAAAAGAGCCAGTCGTTACCGATAGCCGCCGTTGGCAGAAATACGGTGCCTGGCGAACGATTTTTCTGATGTGGCAGCTGCGCTGGCGGTATTGGCGTGGTGAATCGCCGGAGTCCCTGGCCCAAATTTACCGATCGGATGTGCGCAATGCCTCAAAGTAATCCGCCTGCGGCGGTTTTTCTCCAGTTTGCCAAATGGCCGGAAGCCAGACGGGTTAAAACCCGGTTGATGCCCGAGTTGGGTGCGGTCGGGGCTCTCGAAGCCCATGTTCGGCTCACGCTGGCTGTGCTGGATAACCTGTGTGCGACCGGCTATCCGGTGGAATTCTGGTGGGATAGACCGGTGGATGACCGGCCCGGCGAGGCGGCCTCTATCATTGAAGAGCTTGATGCCGCCGGCCTGATGCAAGGCGTTCAGGAGGGGAGCACACTGGGCCAACGGATGTATCGAGCGTTGAGTCTGTCTCTTCAGGATTATGACCGGGCATTGGTGGTGGGCAGTGATTGCCCCTCGGTCGATCCGGATTACGCCCGTAACGCCGTCGCGCTCCTGAAAGACTACGACGTTGTGCTTGGGCCCTCAGACGATGGCGGCTATGTCCTGATTGGAGCCTCCCGAGTGGCTGAGGGAATGTTGGATGACATTGCCTGGGGCACGCCGGAGGTTCTGACCCAGACCTGTGAGCGCCTTAAAGCATCGGGGCTCAGCTATTGTTTGCTGGAGCCCCGCTGGGATGTCGACGAGCCCGAAGACTGGGCGCGCTTTCTGCGCACTCTTTGAGTACTCTAGCTGGCGGGCACCGGCGGCAGCTCGGTGAGCCTGCCAAGCGCCCGGTTTGCCTCCAGGCCATTCCCACCTGTAACCACTTCTAATGCCTGCTTGCGCTCCAGGACGGCCTTTTTGAAGGTTTCCAGCAATTGTGGTTTTCCGACCTGCTTGATCGCGTTGGCCAACTGCTGGCGGGAATCAAACGTGTCCATGCCCCGATCAATCTCACGCCAGTAGCGGCTGGAAATCTCGCCGAGTTGCCGGTCCCGCTCGAGTAGCTTGCTGATAACGGCCTGTTTCTCCCGATCAAGGCGTTCCGCTGTCAAAGCGGAGAGGGTTTCCTCAAAGCTGTTGGAGAATTCCTGAACAGCCTGGTCAATCTCTGCCGGGGAAGCGGAAGGTGACTGCACAACAAACCCCAGGGCCGGTGTTTCAAGCATTTCAAAAGGCGTTGCGTAAACGATGTAGCCCATCTGGCGGGTGGTTCGGATCTCTTCGTAGAACGGGCTGCTGATAATCTGGGCCAGCAGCCGGAATCGGGCCCGTTCCTCAAAGCTGGTGTTGTCTCCCTGCATGTAGAGGGTATAGCCCGTGTCTGGATGGTCCACGTCGATGGAGACGAGGGTTTCATTATCTGGCAGCTGGCGCACCTGGCTTCGTGCTACCCGGACCAGCTCGCTGTTGCCCAGAACAATGGCGTCAATTTGCCGCGCGAGGTTAAGAGTCGAGGCCTCGGTAAGGTTTCCGTGCGCCATCATAACCGGGTCAACCTGTGACAGCAGGGCTTCAGAGAAGGACTGCAGTTCCTCGAAGCTAACTTCCCGGGCGGCTCTCAGCTTGGCGTCGGTGGGCCAGGCGCCTTCGATGAGGGACGTCTGGATAAACTCAGAGGTCTGTTCGACGGGGCGATCCTTGGCCTTGTTCTGCAGGCCGTCAATCAGCTGCTGCCGGGCGATCTCGAAACGTTGTTCGGTCAGTTCCGGTGCAGCCACCTGGAGCAGAATCCGGTTCATCAGGGTATGGAGTTTGTCGTCGTAACCGCCGACCCGGACCGTGATACCCCTGAGATGCGGATAGACGCTGTAATCCAGGCCCGCAAGACTGGCGGAGTAAGCCCAGGCGTTCAGATTGGCATTGATAGCGTCCACCAGCAGCTGAGTGAGCACGTAGCTGCGTGCCGACGCTCGGGTGGCAGGCGTACGAAGGCCCACAAACACGTTGGCTTTCGGGGTATCAAACCGGGTATCCCGGGCAAACCAGACATCCATTCCCTCGATGGTTGCCAGTTGTGTCGGCTGCGCCATGGTTTTTCCGGGCACCATCGCCAGATCTTCCGGCACAAATGGATTCTCCGGCGGCAGGCGCAGCTGGGCAGCGAGTTCTGGCAGGAACTGGGTCCTCAGTGTTGCCGGGTCGAGTGGTTTTCGGGCCCACGCCGCTTCGTACCAGTCGGTTCGGTTCGGATTTTCAAGTTCAGGCTCCGGTGCCAGAACAAAAGTAAGGAGGTTGTCCGGCGTCAGCCTGTCCAGAATGTCGCGGTACTGTTCCGGCGCGAAGCGCTCAACCAGCCAGGGCGCCCGCAAAACGTCTTCGGCGGGATAGTCCTGGAGGTAACGAGAAAGGCGCATGGCTTCGTGCAGGGGGTTACCCTGTTCGCGGAATCGAAAATCGATGCGAGCCAGGTTCTGCATTTCCAGGAAACGCTGCTCGCTGATACCTTTCTGGCGAATCTTCTCGATGTAATCGAATACCAGCGGCAGGATGTCCTCATGGCGAGCCAGTCCTTCCGGTGTCAGGGAAATGCTGATTTCGAGGGTGGCGTTCTCGCCGGTATCCATGCCCAGACCTGCGGAAAGGCTTTCCGCCAGACCGGCCCGTTTCAGAACGTCGAACAGGCTGCCTGGGCCCTCGTGGCCGAGCAGGTTGGCCACGTAGCTGGCGGGTTTGGTGCGGTAGTTCGCTTCCTGGGACGGAATAGGGAACGTGAGCGACAGGCTTCGAACGTCCTTCAGTGCTTCTGCTGTGACCTTGGCTGGCAGCTCATCTGAGCGGTACAGGCTGGCGACGTGACGCTTGGTCTCAAGGTTGCGGTTTTCAATGGCATCGAACCGCCCTCGCACCATGGATTCCAGCTCGTCCAGGGTTTGGGGCCCGTAAACCGCCAGGCTCATGATGTTCGAGGAGTAATGCTGCTTCCAGAACTCGATCAGGTCCGGCCGAAGGGGATTTGCTTCCGTATTCTCAAGGGTGCTCAGGTTTCCGACGGCAAAGTGACTGAAGGCGTGATCCGGATTGCTAACGGCCTTCTTGACGGAATAGAAGCGTCGACCATCGTCTTTCTGTTTGGCGCTGAACTCCGAGTGCACAGCGTTGCGCTCACGATCCACCAGTTCTGCGGTAAATAAGGGCGCGGAAAATTGCTGGGCGAACCGATCCAGTGCCGGTTCCAGAAATTCGGCCTGAACATCGAAGAAGTAGTTCGTGTCCTGGAACGCGGTGAAGGCGTTGTGCTGGCCACCGTGGCTCTTGATGAACTGCTGGTACTCGCCAGGATCGGGGTATTTCTCGGTCCCAAGGAACAGCATGTGCTCGAGGAAGTGGGAGAGGCCTTCGCGCTCCGCCGGATCATCTCCGCTACCAACAGCAACGTTCATTGAGGCCGCTGCTTTGTCTGCATCCTCATCAGACACCAGAATGACCTTCAGGCCGTTGTCCAGTTCGATAAACCGGTATTGGTTGTCGTCATTGGGGCTCTTCTCCGGAATCTGCGCAGAAAGAGCAAGGGTACTGAACAGCAAAAGTATGAGCAGGGAAAACAGGCGTGAGATCGGGTTCTGCATGGAGTTCTTCCTGACGGTACGTGTGTTCATAGGCCCTCTGGGATCCGGAGAAGAGGTTTGCGAATCAGTGCATCAGCGCGTTGCGGGTGCTTTCAGGCTGCTGGTCAAGTGTTTTACGTGCCAGGTCTGCGGCTTTCTCACTGTCCAGCTGGCCCGAGGCAATACGCTCCAGAACCGTGGCCATGATGGCGACGGACTGGCGATAATCGGCGAACTCGGCCTGGAAGGCCTTGTCGATGGCCTCGTAGACCGCCTGAATTTTCTCTTCCCGTGAACCAGCGTTATCGGCTGTGTCGTTGATGGCCTTCAGGCAGGCCCGGGCAATCGAAATGTAGCGTTCCGCGTTGGGATTGTCTTTCTGCATAGTAGGGGTTCCGAAGGTCGGTGTTCCTGTGAAAACAAGAGATGCCAAAAGGCGCGATAAGTTCCCGATTATGTCATTGCTGGCGGGCGCTTTCATTGCATTGTGGTAATCCGGAAATTGAGCATGCACGGGGCAATTCCTGTGCTAGTCTCAAAAACATTGTGTCGACGAACCGGACGGGCATGTCCCGCTTGTCGGGTCAGAAATTTAGAGTAATAGCTCTATACAAAACAAAGGCTTACAGAGTAAAAGCTCTAAAAAAGTTCGATACATGAAGGTTGCAATTAAGTACAATGCCGGCGTTTCCGGAAAACTCTAAGACTTTAGTCGTATGGGTGCCGGCATGGATAGACAACAACAGAGCAACAGGCAGGGTGGAAGATTGATGAATTATTTCCTGACGGGTGGCACCGGATTTATTGGCCGTTTCCTGGTGGAGAAGCTTCTGGCACGTGGTGGCACTGTCCACGTACTGGTGCGTGAACAATCCCAGGACAAGCTGGACAAATTGCGTGAGCGCTGGGGCGCGGATGAAACCCAGGTGAAGGCCGTCATAGGCGACCTGACCAGCAAGAATCTGGGCATCGACGCCAAGACGATGAAAGCCCTGAAAGGGAAAATCGACCACTTCTTTCACCTCGCCGCCGTGTACGATATGGGCGCAGATGAAGAAGCCCAGCAGGCGACCAATATCGAGGGCACCCGCGCTGCGGTGAATGCTGCGGAAGCGATGGGCGCCAAGCACTTCCATCACGTTTCTTCCATTGCGGCTGCCGGTCTGTTCAAAGGAATCTTCCGCGAAGACATGTTCGAGGAAGCCGAGAAGCTGGATCATCCGTATCTGCGGACCAAGCACGAATCTGAAAAGGTCGTTCGTGAGGAATGCAAGGTTCCCTTCCGCATCTACCGCCCGGGCATGGTGATTGGGCATACCGCTACCGGTGAAATGGACAAGGTGGATGGCCCCTACTATTTCTTCAAAATGATTCAGAAAATCCGCCACGCGCTGCCCCAGTGGGTTCCGACCATTGGTGTCGAGGGTGGGCGTCTGAACATTGTGCCGGTGGATTTCGTGGTTAACGCCATGGATCACATTGCTCACCTCGAGGGTGAAGACGGCAAGTGCTTCCACCTGGTGGATACCGATCCGTACAAGGTTGGCGAAATTCTCAACATTTTCAGCGAGGCTGGTCACGCACCCCGGATGGGGATGCGGATCGATTCCCGCATGTTCGGCTTTATTCCGCCATTCATTCGCCAGAGCTTGAAGAACCTGCCACCGGTGAAGCGTCTGACGTCGGCCATTCTTGATGACATGGGCATTCCGCCATCCGTGATGTCGTTCATCAATTACCCGACCCGTTTTGACGCCCGCGAAACCGAGCGCGTTCTGAAAGGCACCGGCATTGAAGTGCCCCGCCTGCCGGACTACGCGCCGGTGATCTGGGATTACTGGGAGCGCAATCTGGATCCGGACCTGTTCAAGGACCGCACGCTCAAGGGCACGGTTGAAGGTCGCGTCTGTGTGGTGACCGGTGCTACGTCCGGTATTGGTCTTGCAACTGCCCAGAAACTGGCAGACGCCGGCGCGATCCTCGTGATCGGTGCCCGCAAACTCGAGCGCCTGAAGGAAGTGGCCGCAGAGCTGGAGTCCCGGGGCGCAAGCGTACACGCCTATCCCTGCGATTTTTCCGACATGGATGCCTGCGACGAGTTCGTGAAGACCGTGTTGGATAACCATGGCCAGGTCGACGTGCTGGTTAACAACGCCGGGCGCTCGATTCGCCGTTCACTGGATCTGTCGTTCGACCGCTTCCACGATTTCGAGCGCACCATGCAACTGAACTACTTTGGTTCCGTTCGTCTGATCATGGGCTTTGCGCCCAAGATGCTTGAGAATCGCCGCGGTCACGTGGTCAACATCTCGTCCATCGGTGTGTTGACCAACGCTCCCAGGTTCTCGGCTTACGTGGCTTCCAAATCCGCGCTGGATGCCTTCAGCCGCTGCGCCGCTTCGGAATGGTCGGATCGCAATGTCACGTTCACCACCATTAACATGCCGCTGGTGAAAACGCCGATGATTGCGCCAACCAAGATCTACGATTCTGTCCCCACGCTAACGCCGGACGAGGCTGCGACCATGGTTGCTGATGCCATCGTCTACCGGCCGAAGCGAATCGCTACCCGTTTGGGTATCTTTGCCCAGGTGCTTCATGCCCTGGCGCCCAAGATGGCCGAGATCGTCATGAACACCGGTTACCGGATGTTCCCGGATTCACCGGCCGCCGCTGGTAGCCGTTCCGGGGAGAAGCCGAAGGTGTCCAGCGAGCAGGTGGCTTTCGCCGCCATCATGCGGGGCATCTACTGGTAACGCAGTTGCCCCGAATCGAGTGGGAGGGGGAGTTATTTCCCCCCCCCCCCCCATATTAATGGGTTAAAAGAGATTCGCCTCTTTTATAAAGTGTTCTGGGCTAAAGAAAACCAGCCGATAGCCGATGGTTAACATAAGAACAATATAAAAGAAGGGCTATTGATGACTCTCAAGAAACGTCTTTTGCTGACTTTGCTGCTGGTTGGCCTGCTTCCCGTCATTGCCATCTCATTTTTTAACGCCGAAATTGCCCGACAGAGCCTGACGGAACAGGCGTTGCAACGACTCTCTATTGCGGCTACCAATAAGCAGCATAGTGTTGAAGATTATCTCAGCACTATTGCCCGGCAGCTGAAAGCCATGGCCAATAATCGCGGGACCCGAACGGCGGCCCAGGGGTTTGGTTTGGCATTCCAGAATTATGAAAAACTGGTACAAGAGGAGCAGTCGACCTTACGAGAAAACGTCGAGGCTTATTATCAGCAGAATTTTTTGCCACCCTTGCAGCAAAATGGTGGTGCTAACGGACGTTCAGCCTCGGACTTCGTTGCATCCCTCAGCAAAAACAGCCTGGCTCTGCAGATGGGTTACATCGTGGACAACCCGAATCCTGTGGGGCAGAAAGACGAATTGGTATCGGCTGACGTCCATATCGCGCAGTTTTATAACACGCTTCACAAACAGTGGCACACCTCGTTCAAGGAGTTTCAGGAGGCGTTCGGCTACTACGATATTTATCTGATTGATGCCGATACAGGCCATGTTATCTATTCCGTAGCCAAAGAGGTGGATTTTGCTACCTCCCTGAAAGACGGTCCTTACGCGGATTCTGGCCTGGCGGCAGCTTATCGTCAGGCGATGTCTGACGGACAGGATACTGCTCCGACTTTTGTTGATTTTACTCGGTATGTACCGTCCTACGGTGCGCCCGCCGGATTTGTGGCAACCCCCATATATTCCGAAAAAGATGAGCGGCTGGCCGTGCTGGCCTTCCAGTTCCCCATCGACAGCCTGAACAACATCATGATGGAACGAGATGGCATGGGCGAAACCGGGGATGCCTATCTGGTGGGGCCGGATAACCTGATGCGGTCAGACTCCTACCTGGATCCGGAAAACCGCAGTGTTGTCGCTTCCTTTGCCGACCCGGAGAATGGACGCATTAGTTCGACATCGGTGGATGAGGCCCTGGCCGGAAATTCCGGTGAAGGCGTGGTTACGTCCTACCGTGGCGAGCCAGTGTTTTCCGCCCACAGGCCAGTTACCGTAGGCGGGCTGAACTGGGCGCTGGTGGCGGAGATTAGCGAAGACGAGGCCTTGGCGCCGGTGCGTGAAATGTGGACGCTGGCGGCGATAGCCATTGCTATTGTGCTCCTGGCTGTGGCGGCCGTGGCGGTCTGGACCGCAGTGCGGATCATGAAACCCCTCGGCAAAGACCCGTCCGAATTGCAGGCACTGGCGGAACAGGTAGCTGCAGGTAACCTGGTCATTGATTCGTCCGACAGTGACAATGCCACGGGCGTATACGGCTCCATGCTCAAGATGGTGTCAGACCTGAAAGAAGTGATCTTCAAGGTTGAAGAAGCGTCCCAGCGCCAGGCCAGTGCATCTGAACAGTTGTCCGGTACCACCTCGCAGACCCTGGACAGTGTGAATCAGCAGGCAGAGCAGACTGAGCAGGTGGCGTCGGCCATTGAAGAAATGTCCTCTGCCATCAGCGAGGTGTCCCAGAATACCTCGGAATCGGCAGCCGCCGCCCGGCGCACTGATGAGGCGGTCAGCCGCAGCGCCACCGAGGTGGAATCCTCCGCTGAGGACACCCGTGCTATGGCCAGGGAACTGGAGGAAGCAGAAGCCGGCATAGAGGACTTGCGAAAGAATATGGAATCCATCACCAGGGTTCTGGATTCGATAAAGTCCATCGCCGACCAGACTAACTTGCTGGCTCTGAATGCCGCTATTGAAGCGGCCCGGGCCGGTGAACAGGGCAGGGGCTTCGCGGTGGTCGCGGATGAGGTGCGCAGCTTGGCCCAGAACAGCCAGAAGGCGACCGAGGAGATCAGTAGTTCCATCGAAACTCTGGTCAATTCGTCGGAGCGTGCTTCAAAGGTCGTTACCCGTTGCAGCACCCAGGCCAGAGGCATTTCTGAGCGGGCAGGAACCGTAGTATTGCAGCTTCGCGAGGCAGTGGAAGAGGTTGCCCGGATGTCCGGTATGGCGGAGCAGATTGCTACGGCTTCCGAAGAGCAATCAGCCACGGCCGAAGAAGTAACGCGCAACGTATCCACAATTGCTGAAAAGTCCTTGGAGACCAAACAGGCCATGGTCCAGATCTCCGAAGCCAGTGGTGACTTGGCGGAGTTGTCTCATCAGCTCAGGGATTCTCTGTCCCGCTTTAAAGTCAGCTGAGTATGAGGCGTGCCTTCAACACTTAGGCCTGGCACACAGAAAAAAACCCGCTGCGGCGGGTTTTTTTATGGCGGTTATTCGGTCTCTTCGGGGATCACCGGAGGCGGAAAGCCGCCCAGTTCTTTCCAGCGATTCACAATGCCACAGAACAGGTCTGCGGTTTTTTCCGCGTCATAGGCGGCGGAATGGGCTTCCTTGTTGCTGAACGGAATGCCCGCGAGTTTGCAGGCCTGGGCCAGAACCGTGTGGCCATAGGCCAGGCCGGCCAGCGTGGCGGTATCGAAGGTTGAGAAAGGATGGAACGGGTTACGACGGATGTCGGCCCGCAGCGCGGCTGCAAAGATGAAGTTATGGTCAAAGGTGGCATTGTGGCCCACCAGGACGGCTCGCTTGCAATCGTGGTTCTTCACCGCCTTGCGAATGGGGCTGAAGATCTCGCTGAGTCCTTCCCGCTCGGGTACCGCTTCTCGCTCCGGATTCCACGGATCAATACCCGTGAAATCAAGCGCGGACTGCTCCAGATTCGCGCCTTCGAAAGGATCGATCTGCTGAACGTGGGTTTCAGCGCGCCGCACCCAGCCATCGTCGTCCATGGTCAGTATCACTGCCGCCACTTCCAGCAGGGCGTCCCGCTCGGGATTGAAGCCAGCGGTTTCCACGTCGACTACAACAGGCAGAAACCCGCGAAAGCGGCGGGACATGGGATGCGGTGGTTTGTTTTCGTCAGTCACTCAAGCTCCGGTCTTGGCCGTGTGTGAGAAGGAATAAGTCAGGTTTACGCCAGTTTCCAGTGAACGGTTTCACCAGCCTTGAGGGGCACGATGGTTCCGTCAGCCAGCGGCAGCTCTGCCGGCATGGTCCAGGGGTCACGAATCAGGGTGATGGTATCGGTATTCCGCGGTAGGCCATAGAAATCCGGCCCGTTGAAACTGGCGAATGCTTCAAGTTTATCCAGGATGCCAAGCTCTTCGAAAATGTCCGCATACAGGCCGATTGCGCCGTAAGCCGAGTAACAGCCAGCGCAACCGCAGGCTGCCTCTTTGCGATCCTTCGAATGAGGGGCGGAATCCGTGCCCAGGAAAAAGCGTTTGTCGCCGCTGGCCACCGCGTCCCTGAGCGCCTGTTGATGGCGGTTACGCTTTAGGATTGGCAGGCAATAGAGATGCGGTCGAATGCCGCCTACCAGCATGTGGTTGCGGTTATACATCAGGTGCTGGGGCGTCAGAGTCGCACCGAGGTTGTCACCGGTGTGCTGCCGGACAAACTCTGCGGAATCGGCCGTGGTGATATGTTCCAGTACAACCTTCAGGTTCGGGAAAGCCTCGAGAGTGGGTGCCAGGACACGCTCCAGAAATACCTTTTCCCGGTCAAAAATGTCGATATCGGCATCGGTTACCTCGCCGTGTACCAGCAGCAGCATGCCACAATTGGCCATGGCTTCCAGAACCGGGTAGATGTTGCGGATATCCTTCACGCCGGAGTCGGAATTGGTCGTTGCTCCGGCCGGGTAAAGCTTGGCAGCCACAACGCCGGCAGCCCTGGCATCCCGGATGGTCTGCGCCGTCATGCTCTCGGTCAGATACAGCGTCATCAAAGGCTCGAACTCGGTGCCATTGGCAGCCGCCAGAATCCGCTCCCGGTAGGCTGTGGCATCGGCTGCGGTGGTGACTGGCGGTACCAGGTTGGGCATGATGATGGCGCGACCGAAGCAGGCGGCCGTAGCCGGTACCACGTCGTTGAGAATGTCGCCGTCCCGTACGTGAAGGTGCCAGTCGTCGGGGCGTGTGAGCGTGAGCTTGTCTGTCATGGCGTTTGTCCGAAATACCTTTGGCGGGGCGAGCTTGTGCCCGGTTCTCTGGGAGCCGAAAAAATTTGGCGAATTATACCAGAAGGCGCGGGTGATTGTTTTCCGGTTGGTGGCTAAAGAACTTCCGGCTCAGGCCGTTAAACAGTCTGACTCTGCTAACTCCGGACACTGATGGCTAGCTCTATGGGATTTCGCCCCGGACAACTCCTGAATACTCTGCTGGTTGCCATGTTGCCCGTGGTGCTTCTGCCGGCAACCGCGCAGGCTGCCAGCTATGGCGCCGGAATCGAGAACAGCCAGTGGTATCTCGCCGAGTCGGTATTTGAATGCCGGCTGGTGCACGAAGTTCCCGGCTACGGTCGGGCTGTGTTCAATCATCGCGCCGGTGAAAGTCTCAGCTTTTTCCTGGAGTCTGATTCCGCATTGATGCGACCAGGGCGCGGCAGCCTTGTGGTCGAGGCACCGGCCTGGCGTCCGGGTGTGGCGCCGAAGCCCCTGGGAACGGTCAATGTCTCGGATGATCGCCGTCAGGTCTCGCTGGATACCCGTCAGGCGTTCGTGGTCGCCCATGGACTTCTGGACGGGATGCGCCCGACGGTAACCAGGGAATCGTGGTTTGATGGCCGCCCGGTGCGGGTTCAGGTCTCCAACATCAACTTCGCCGGCGAGTACCAGCGTTATCAGCGCTGTACGTCCAATCTTCTGCCGGTAAACTTTGATCAGATCCAGCGCTCGAGGGTGCCCTTTGCCAGCGGCAGCACGCAATTGTCCGATGCCGACAGGCAACTACTGGATAACATCGTGGCCTATGTGAATGCAGATTCCACGGTCGAGCGGATTTTCGTGGATGGCCATAGTGACAGTATTGGAAGCCGGATCGACAACCGTGCGCTTTCCGAAGATCGCGCCAATGTAGTAGCCGACTACCTCAAGGCGAGCGGTATTGATGAAAACATGATTACCGTTCGGGCTCACGGCGACCAGTACCCGGTATCCAACCGGCCCGCCGATAACCGCCGCACCAATATCCGCCTGCAACGGGCCGGTGACCGCCCGGAACTGCAACAGGCCAACGGCTATGGCGGCGAACCCAGGGGCTGATTGGCGTCAGTAAACCGAATCCAGAACTTCCAGGTGGGCATTGACGCTTTCCGCCAGGGCCCGCAGGTGGTAACCGCCTTCCAGGGTTGAAATGATCCGGTCATTGCTGTGCTCACTGGCGACACTCACAATCATTTCTGTTAGCCAGCGATAATCTTCCGTATCCAGATTCAGTTCTGCCATCGGATCCAGCCGGTGGGCATCAAAACCCGCCGAAATCAGGATCAACTGCGGTTTGAATTCATTCAGGCGCTTCAGCCATCCCGCCTCCACCTGCTTCCGGTACTCTTCAGACGAACAGTTTGCCTCAATCGGAATATTCACGATGTTGTCGGCCTGCCGGTGCACGTGGGAGTGCGGATAGAAGGGATGCTGGAAGCTTGAGCACATCAGGATACGCTCGTCGCCACTGACAATGTCTACGGTGCCATTGCCCTGGTGCACGTCGAAATCGATGATCGCGACCCGCTCCAAATGATGAAAGGTGAGGGCGCGCATGGCGGCCAGGGCAACGTTGTTGTAAAAACAGAACCCCATGGATTTCGCCCGCTCGGCATGGTGCCCGGGCGGCCGGGCACACACAAACGCGTTAGTAACCTGGCTGCTCATGACCATATCCACGGCCTGGATATTGGCACCAGCTGCCAGACGAGCGGCTCGAAGGGTGTCGGGCATCATGGCCGTGTCCGGGTCGGTAAACACGCGGCCGCGGGTCGGTTGCATCAGGTCCAGTTGATGGAGATATTTTTCCGGATGCACCATCAGAAGCTGATCACGGGTGATTTCTTCCGGCCGCACCCAGTCCAGCTTCTGGTCCAGGCCAGTATCAGCAAGGTAGCTGATGATGGCCGCCAGCCGCTCAGGGCTTTCCGGATGTTCCGGCCCCATGTTGTGTTTCATGAAGTCATCGTGGGAAAAGAATGCCGTGGTCATACGTCTCGGACTGCCTTCGATATGCTTATATTTTCTTCAAGCTTATCAGGGAAAACTGCACGATGCCGTGTTTCTTTGGTCTTATAACGGCGATAGTCATTTCACATCGGGGTATCAAGGCCTAAGATAAGAGTTACACTCATAAGTAACCTGTTTTATTACATTTATTTCCCAACGGTCTGCCGGCCGCATACAAAGGAGAGTCAGCTTGAGCACCCGGTATCTGGAGAGCCTGTTTAATCCCGCGTCCATTGCGGTGATCGGTGCGTCGGAGCGGGCAGACAACCTTGGCGGTATGGTGTTGCGGAACCTGATGGGGGGCGGTTATCCCGGCCGGTTACTGGTGGTTAACCAGAACGATTACGACAACGTGCACGGGGTGCCCTGCGTCAAGAAAGTCTCGAAAATGGAATTTTCCCCGGACCTGGCAATCATCTGTACGCCGCCGGATACCGTGGCCAAGACCATCAAGCGGCTGGGGGAGGCCGGGGTGCGCACCGCGATCGTTATGACCGGTGGCATGTCACGTACTCACAGTAAAACCGGCCAGCCCCTGATGTATTCCGTTCGTGAAGCGGCCCGGGAGACCGGAATCCGGGTTCTGGGCCCCAACACCATTGGCCTGATGGTCCCGGCACGCAGCCTGAACGCTACCTACGCCCATATGGGCGCCATCCCTGGCCGGGTTGCCTTCGTTGGCCAGTCCGGCACCATCGCCAGTTCGGTCATCGACTGGGCATTCGCCCGTGGTGTGGGGTTTTCCTACTTCCTGACCCTGGGCGATGGCATGGATATCGATCACGACGACCTGATCGACTACCTGGCGCAGGATACACAGACCCGTGCGATTCTCCTGCACATCGAAAACATTCCCAATGCCCGCCGCTTCATGTCGGCGGTGCGGGTGGCGTCCCGCACCAAGCCGGTGATTGCGGTGAAGTCCGGTCGGGTGCCGGAGTCGGAGTGGTTTCCCCACGACCTCCCTGATGGCCTGAAACGCAGCGATCCGATTTACGACGCCATGCTTCAGAGGGCAGGTGTGCTCCGGGTGGATGGCCTTGGCCAGATGTTTGATGCGCTCGAGACATTGACGCGGATGCGTCCCTTGCGCCGCGAAACCCTGGCGATCATGGCCAATGGGGTCGGCCCCGGGGTGTTGGCCGTGGACCGGTTGGCGGATCTTGGTGGTGAACTGGCAGAGCTGTCGAATTCCAGCATTGAGAACCTGGCCGAGCTGCTGCCACCTTACTGGACCCGCAAAAACCCCATTGACCTTAACTACGATGCCTCGCCGGAACTTTACGGCCAGGCCATCAAGATCCTGGCAAAGGATCCGGAAGTGGCAAACGTTCTGGTGATGTATGCCCCGAGTCTGACGGAGGACAGCCTCCAGATTGCGGACGCGGTTGTGCAGGCGTCCAAGGGCACACGTCTGAATGTGTTCACCTGCTGGCTCGGCCAGAGTACGGTCATGGATGCTCGGGAAGAGTTTTACCGGGCCGGGCTGCCGTCGTTCTTCAATCCCGAAAAAGCCGTGATGGCATTCATGCAGCATGTTCGTCACCAGCGGGTTCAGCGGCTGCTTACGGAAACGCCGGAATCCTTTACCGACCACTTTGCAGACCGCACCCACACCCGTCATGTGGTCAACAGGGCCCTTCGAGCAGGTCGGTATCACCTGTCGAACCGGGAAGCGCGGGACCTGGTGCGGGACTACGGGATCAGCACCATCGAAACCATGTACTGCGACGATATGGAAGAGGTGCTGGAGGTGTTTGCGGTTGAGCGGCGCCCCATCGACATTACCATCATTCACGAGCAGGCGTGCCATCCTTTTCTGGACCTGAGTCCGACCCAGCGTCGGTACAAGGGTACGGTCCAGAAACTGAACAGCGAGGCGGCCATCATGGATTCGTGCCGCTACCTGATGGAGGAGTACAAGAGCCATTTCCCGGAAAGTGGATTTCTCGGGTTTGCGGTTCAGCGTTCCTACCAGCACGTGGGTGGGATCGAGTTCAGTGTCGGCATTACCCGGGACGCATTGTTTGGGCCCCTGGTGGTTTGTGGTGCAGCTGGCGCCCAGATCAACGTGATGACCGATCGTCAGATCGCACTGCCGCCATTGAACATGGTGTTGGCCCGTGAGCTTCTGCGCCGTACCTACATGTACAAGCTGCTGAAAGAACACAGCCTGAAGCCGGAGGAGGATATCCGCGCGGTGTCCGAGACCCTGGTCACCCTCTCACAGATCGTTATCGACATTCCGGAAATCAAGGGGCTTGAGATCTCGCCCTTGCTGTTCAACGAGCAGGGGGCCGTGGCTGTCAATATTGCCATCAATCTGGCCGACAAGCCGGGGCGGCCGATTATTCAGCCTTACCCGCGGGAACTGGAGGAATGGATTGTTTTGCCCAAATCCGGGCGCCGGGTCATCATTCGACCGGTACTGGCGGAAGATGAGCCTGCCCATCGGGCGTTCCATGAGTTGCAGTCGCCGGAATCCATTCGTTACCGGTTCTTCCAGTATCGCAAGCATTTCTCTCGCGAAGACGTAGCCCAGATGGTGCAAATCGATTACGACCGGGAGATGGTTTTTATTGCCAACGCGCCCAGGGAAGACGGGGAAGGCGAGGAAACCCTCGGAACCGTGCGCACCTGGACCGATGCCGATAACCTGCAATGCGAGTTCGCGGTCATGGTGCACGATAAAATGAAGGGCGAAGGCCTCGGCGTTGCCCTGATGCAGAAGATGATCGATTACTGTCGGGCCAGGGGTACCGTGGAAATGGTGGGCAATGTGCTGCCGGATAATCGTCCCATGTTGCAGCTGGCGGAACATCTGGGCTTTGAAATCAAGTTCAATACCGAAGAGGAAGTGATGGATCTGCGGCTGGTCCTGAACGAACCGGAAAAAGACTGGCAGAGAGAGCGGCTGGGAAAGAGTGCCCACTGAAGAGCGCAAGGGAGGCCGGGTCAGATAAAGCGGGTATCTGACCCGGATTTACGGCACTACTCTTCGACAATCGCAGAGCGATCTTCGCCGCCGAGCGCTTCCAGGAGCCCTGGAATCAGCCGGGACAGCTCAAGGGTCATGAGCGTGAAAGCCGCATCAAACTTGGCAGCGTGGTCGTCCACGTCGACATCATCCAGTTGATCCTGAAGTGTTTCGCCGAACTTGAGGCGACGGATGCCCAGTTCTTCATCCAGCACAAAGGAGACGTTGTCGTCCCAGGTCAGGGACAGCTTGGTCACCTGCATGCCCGCATCCAGATGGTTGCGGATTTCATCGGCTTTCAGGTCCAGGCCTTTGCAGCGCACCACCCCGCCATCTTCAGACGGATCCTTGAGTTCGCATTCAGTGCCCAGAACCACCTTGCCGGGCAGGTCGATGGATTCGTTCAGCCAACCGGTAAAGGTGAAAGCAGGTGCCTGTTCCACCGCGGGTGGACGAACCGGCAGCGATCCGAGGCTCTTGCGCAGAGTCGAGGCCAGATCTTCCGCCTGCTTGGCAGAACCCGCGTCCACCACCAGAACACCGTCCTGGGGGGCGAGGTAGGCAAAGGAGCGGCGGTTCTTGGAGAAGGCCTGGGGCAGCATCTCCAGCATTACCTGTTCCTTGATTTCGTCCTTTTCTTTGCGCCGGACCTTCCGGCCCTGCTCGAACTCGATGGCTTCGGCCTTCTCCTCAACCGCTTCTTTCACCACCGGGCCGGGAAGAATCTTTTCCTCCTTGCGCAGGGCAATCAGGTGATAGCCGTTGGCACTGTGAACCAGTTGTTCGCCATGCTTGCCCAGGGGCGGAACCCAGCCCTGGCGGCTGGTTTCCTGAGGTCCGCAGGGCTTGAAGGCATCGGCCTGGAGCTTGTCTTCCAGCTCTTCGGCAGAGATATCAAAGGGTTTGGTAAATCGGAATACGCGGGCGTTGCGAAACCACATCAGGGCTGGTCCTTGTCTTTCATATTTGCATGATCTCTACGAGTACGGTTTTAACGATAAAGCCCACAACGCCGGCGCCCAGCACCGTAAATAGTGCGATGGTGCCGAACTTGCCGGCCTGGGATTTCTTGGCCAGATCCCAGACGATGAAACCCATCCAGACAATCAGGCCGGTCAGAAACACCAGCATGGCGATCTGGGAAAACATTGCTTCGTTCATTGCTGACTCCGATTTCAACGTGGATTACTGTTCATCCCGCAGGAAAACCCAGTTGTTCTTATCGGATTGGTCTTCGCTGAAGTAATAGCCTTCGAGGTTGAATCCCTTGAGGTCGTCGGCCTGGGTAATGCGGTTCTGAATGGCAAACCGACACATCAGCCCCCGGGCTTTCTTGGCATAAAAGCTGATCATCTTGTACTGACCATTCTTCCAGTCCTTGAATTGGGGGGTAATCAGCCGGCCTTCAAGGTCTTTCTTCTTTACGCTTTTGAAATACTCGTTGGAGGCGAGGTTGACCAGCACGCCGTCGTCATCCGCAAGCAGCCGGTTGATCTCCTCTGTGATCTTGCTGCCCCAGAAGGCATACAGATCCTTGCCACGGTTATTCGCGAACCGGGTACCCATTTCCAGGCGGTAGGGCTGCATCAGGTCCAGGGGTTTCAGGACGCCATACAGACCGGAAAGCATGCGCAGATGCTGTTGGGCAAAGTCGAAGTCCTGTTCACTGAAGCTCTCGGCGTCCAGGCCGGTGTACACGTCACCTTTGAAAGCCAGCACAGCCTGCCGGGCATTCTCGGGGGTAAACGGCGTGTGCCAGTTCTGGAAGCGCTCGGCGTTCAACTGCCCAAGCTTGTCGCTGATGCTCATCAGATTGCTGATCTGGTGCGGCTCCAGCGTTTTAAGCTGGTCGACCAGCTCGCAGGCATCCTCAAGGAATTCCGGCTGAGTATAGGTACTGGTCGCCAGCGGACTCTCGTAATCCAGCGTTTTGGCAGGGGAAATAACCATCAACATGTCAGGCAATCCTCATTGCAGGAATGTAAGTAAGTCATCCCTGGTAAAAGGCCAGTCCAGTTCCACACCGGTATCGTTGCGTCGGAGCACCGGTATTCGGGTACCGTAGCGTTCTACCAGTTCTTCGGACTGGGCAATGTCCACCACGTCTACCGGGATCGGCTCCGGCATGGGCGTGCTTACAAGCAGGGCTTCGGCCAGTTCGCACAGGTGGCACTGAGAGGTTGTGTAAAAAAGCAGTTCCATTATTTCGGTTGTGCGTCCAGTTTCTGGCCGTTGACGCCCTGGCTGTCCTTGCCCATGAGATACAGGTAAATCGGCATCAGGTCCTCTGGTGCCGGATTTTGCTGTGGATTCTCCGCCGGATAGGCGTGGGCTCTCATGTTGGTACGGGTCGCGCCGGGGTTCAGACTGTTTACCCGGACATTGTGACGCTCGTCGTCCAGTTCTTCGGACAGCAACTGGCTCAGGCCCTCTACGGCAAACTTGGAGACGGCATAGGCGCCCCAGTAGGCTTTTGCCTTGCGGCCGACACCAGAGGAGGTGAAGATCACCGAGGCGTCGTCGGATTTTCGAAGCAGGGGAATCATTGCCCGGCTTAGTAGGAACGGCGCCGTTGCGTTCACGTGCATGACCTTGTTCCAGGTTTCAGGGTCATAAAGCTCCACGGGACTGCGGTCGCCCAGAATTGCCGCGTTGTGCAGCAAACCATCCAGCTGCCCGAAGTTATCTTCCAGGGTCATGGCCAATTCTTCGTAGTCTTTCACCGCGGCGCCCTCGAAGTTCATGGGCACGATGGCAGGCTTGGGGTGGCCGGCTGCTTCAATTTCATCGTAAACCGTTTCGAGTTTGCTGACCGTGCGACCTACCAGTACCACGGTGGCGCCATGGGCGGCGTAGGCCTTGGCTGCAGCCCGGCCAATGCCGCTGCCGGCACCCGTCACCATCACGATGCGGTCTTTCAGAAGATCGGCGGGTGCTTGGTAATCATGCATAACCTGTCTCCGTGTCAGGCTGTTACCGGCTGAACACCGGATCCTAAATTTGATGCGCTATTGTAACAGCTTTGCCAGGTCCGTGACGGTGTCGGCGATGAGGTCCGCTTGCCACAGGTCAATGGCTTCCGGCTCCTCGATGTAACCGTAGCGGACGGCGATGGTTTTCATGCCTGCGTTACGCCCGGCTTCGATGTCCCGTTCGTGGTCGCCCACATAAATGCCGGTGGCGGGATCGGCGCCGATCTGCTGGCAGGCCAGAAAGAGGGCTTCCGGATGAGGTTTGCGCTGGGCAACGTGATCGGGGCAAACCAGCGCCGCGCACCGGTCAGCCAGGTTAAGGGCCTCGATCAGTGGAACCGCGAACCTGGCAGGCTTATTGGTCACAATGCCCCAGGGAATACCTTGCTCCTCGAGGGCTTTGAGAAGCTCGTCCATCCCCTCGAACAGGCTGGTCTCCACTGCCACGCCCGCCTCGTAGAGGTCGAGGAACGCGGTGTGTTTTTCCAGGTATTCCGGATGTTCCGGTTCCAGGCCGAAGCCGACCCGGATCATGGCGCGCGCGCCGTTCGAGACCGAGCGTCGGATATGCTCGTGGGGAAGGGCGGGGAGCCCGTGCTGTTCCCGTAACTGATTCAGGCACCGGATAAAGTCCGGTGCGGTGTCAATCAGTGTTCCATCCAGATCAAACAGGACCGTGGAGGCTCGATGCGTGGTTTCAGGCTTCACGAATATCCCTGGCATGCATCAGATAGTTGACGTCCACGTCCCGTCCGAGCTTGTATACCTTGGTGACAGGGTTATAGGTCATCCCCGTAAGCTCACGGACTTCCAGCCCTGCGTGGCGAAGATGGTCGGACATTTCCGATGGCCGGATAAATTTCTTCCATTCGTGGGTGCCTTTGGGTAGCAACCTGAGCACGTACTCCGCCCCCACAATCGCAAAAAGAAACGATTTCGGGTTCCGGTTGATGGTTGATACAAATAGATGGCCGCCCGGTTTCAGCATGGCGGCACAGGACCTCACCACCGATGCGGGATCCGGAACATGCTCGAGCATTTCAAGGCAGGTAACCACGTCGTACTGGCCCGCGTGTTCGCTGTCCTCGGCCAGTTCTTCGATGGTGATCTGGCGATAATCCACATTCACACCGCTCTCCATGCCATGCAGCCGCGCGACGGCCAGCGGAGCTTCGCCCATGTCGATACCGGTAACGTGGGCGCCTCGCTGGGCCATGCCCTCCGACAGCAAGCCACCACCGCAGCCGACATCCAGAGCGCGCTTTCCGGCCAGGGAAACCCGCTCATCGATGTAGTTCAGCCGCAGGGGATTAATATCATGCAGTGGCTTGAATTCGCTCGAGGGATCCCACCAGCGGCTGGCAAGGGCCTCGAATTTGGCGATCTCGTTCCGGTCTACGTTCTGGTTTGTCATGGTTGGTTCTGCCTGGTGAATCAATAGGAAATCGGTTAGTCAGCCTTTGTGCGGATTCGCCCGGCCCAGTCCTCAACTCGAAGCATGAGATCGGCAACGTCAATGCGGGTAAGCCGGCCATCCTGTACTTGTGGTACGCCGTTAATCCAGCTGTGGCTTACTGATCGACCATGGTTGCTGTATACGAGGTGCGAAGCCGGGTCGTAGACTGGCTGCAAAAACGGGTCGCTCAGGTCAATGGCAATGATGTCCGCCAACTTGCCCTCGGCCAGAGAACCCAGTTCATGGTCCCGCCCCAGAGCCCTTGCCCCGTTGATGGTGGCCATCTGCAGGGCCTTGTGCGCCGATAGCGCCGAGGCATCATTGGCCACTACTTTGGCCATCATGGCGGCAGTCCGGAGTTCCCCGAACAGATCGAGGTCGTTGTTGCTGGCGGCGCCGTCGGTGCCTATGGCGACGTTAATCCCGCTATCGAGGAGTTCCTGCACCGGACAAAGGCCGCTGGCCAGCTTCAGATTCGATTCCGGGCAGTGGATAACATGGGCGCCCGTTTGTTTAAGCAAGCTGATATCGCTGGCATCGATCTGGGTCATGTGAACGCACTGGGTCTCTGGGCGGAGCAGGCCGAGATCCGCCAGTCGGGCTGTGGGCCGTTGACCCAGCTTTTCAGTAGCCTCGGCCACTTCGAATGCCGTTTCGTGCAGGTGGATCTGGATGGCTGCGCCGGTCTTTTCGGAGAGCCGGACGGCTTCAATCATCGGGCCGTCGGACACGGTGTAGGGTGCATGGGGGCCAATGGCCGGCATGATGTAGCCATCGTTTTTCCAGCTGTCGATAAAGTCGGCGCCCTTGCTCAGGTATTCCTCGGGTCCGGCACCCCACGGCGTCGGGAAGTCGAGCAGCGGAAAACAGACTTGCGCACGAATGCCCGTATCGTGCGCCATCTGAGCCGCAATTTCCGGGAAGAAATACATGTCAGAAAACGTGGTGGTTCCCGTACGCAGCATCTCAGCCATGGCCAGTTGGGTGCCATCGGCAATGAACTGCTCGCTGATAAAGCGACCTTCGGCCGGCCAGATATGGTCATTCAGCCAGGTCATCAGCGGAAGATCGTCTGCCATGCCCCTGAACAGGCTCATGGCCGCGTGGCCGTGCATGTTGATCAGGCCGGGCATGACGACGTGGTTCGGAAGATCAACGGTTTCCCGGGTTCTGAACGATCTGTCCGCCTGTTCCTGGGGAATGACTGCGGCAAGGCGGTCACCCTGGATAATCACTGCATAATGCTCAAGTACCGTGCCTGCCGGCTCAATCGGGATCAGCCAGCGCGCGTTGATGCGAATATCGGCTGCGGTGATAGTGTCTGCCGTCATTTATCCTGCCTTACAGCGCATGGCGCGGAGCTTCCACACCTTGAAAATGTAGCCCGGAAGTATAACCGTTATACTGGCAGTTTTCAGCGCTGAAAAACCGGAGCAGTCTTCTATGACAACAACCCCGAAACCCTCCCAAGAACGGGCCATTGGCACCGTTGCGATTCGCTGGCACGGCAGCAGTCTTGAGCTGCTGGATCAACGCCTGCTGCCGGGAGAGGAGCACTGGATAACGCTGGAAGGCGCTGCCGGTGTAGCGCAGAGTATCCGGGATATGGTGGTTCGGGGCGCTCCTGCAATCGGCATCAGTGCAGCCTACGGGGTGGCCCTTGCGGCCAGACATGCCGGTGGCGGGGACTGGAAGGCGGAAATCAAACAGGCCATTCGCGAGCTTGCAGCTTCACGTCCGACCGCAGTAAACCTGTTCTGGGCGCTGCAGCGCATGGAAAGGATTTTCCACGCGTGCCATTCGCTGGACGAAGCGGTAAAACGCCTGGCCTCGGAGGCCCGGGCCATACATGAGGAAGACCTGGCCGCCAACTTTGCCATGGCGGACCATGCCCTTGAGTTTATCGGAGCAGAGGTACCGTTTTCGGTGCTGACCCATTGCAATACCGGTGCATTGGCCACCGGGGGCTACGGTACGGCACTGGGCGTTGTTCGTCGTCTCCATGAGGAAAAGCTGCTGGCAGACGTCTATGCCGACGAGACTCGCCCCTGGCTTCAGGGTGGCCGGTTGACGGCCTGGGAACTTTCACGCGACGGCATTCCCGTCACGTTGAATGCCGATGGTGCCGCTGCCGCCATCATGGCCCGGAAAGACGTACGCTGGGTGATCGTCGGCGCGGATCGAATAACTGCCAATGGTGATGTGGTCAACAAGATCGGCACCTACAGCCTGGCGGTTCTGGCCCGCCATCACAAAGTGGGCTTCATGGTGGTCGCGCCTTCAAGCACGGTGGACATGGCCACGGCGTCAGGGGCAGATGTGGCCATTGAGGAGCGCGACGGCATTGAGATCCGGGAGATACGCGGTATCGGGTTGGCGCCGGAAGGCATCAACGTATTCAATCCGGTCTTTGACGTGACACCGGCAAGCCTGATCGACGCGATCGTTACTGAAAAGGGCGTGGTGCATAACCCGAATATAACCGGTATGCAGGCGTTATTTGGTTGACGGTGGGGTGCGCTCCGGCTGCTTCTTTTTGGCGGCAGGCTTGTCAGGTGACCTTTTCACGTCGGGGTGCTTTTCCTCGTAGGTGGCCCTGAGTTCGGCCACCTGCCGTTCCTGCTCCTCAATAAAGTGCAGGGACATTTCAAAGCTTTGACGGGTGAACTCCAGCACTTTCTGGAAACCTTCATCCGAGAGCGTGCGAGCGTCATCATGCCGGCGGAAGATGTTGATAAACTCCCGCTCCCGCTCAAATTGCAGGGGCAGTCTCGCCACGCCCCAGTCATTCAGAATCTGCCAGACTTCGGGATTGTAGTTGCGCGTGGTGCGCATGATGAACGGGATGGGATCGTTTCTGGCAATGAGGGCTGCCAGACGTAGTATCAGTTCGAAGGACAGGGTGGTGGTGCCGTTCTCTATAGCCTCCAGGACGGACTTGTCCCGCAGGTTAAGGGCCTCGCTCATTTCAGATACGGTGAGGCCGGCCACTTCGCGGATGTCTTTGAGAGACTGGCCTGCTGTGAGCATTGCCCGCAGCTGATCCTGGGAATTGATCAGTGCCCGGCCCACCCTAAGAGACGTATCCGTCGCCTTGACCCCGAAGCGGAGCGCAGACCCGGTAAGGCTTGCCAGGCGGTCGATCAGGCCTTCCGGCGTTCGTTCCTGAGCCGCCGGTTTCTCCAACCCTTCCACTTCCTCCAGGGAGCGCATGGCATGTAGCGCGTCCAGTAGCATGTCTTGCAACATCCGTGCTTTCTGGTGGCTATCCTGTCCGCCTGCGTCCTGCTCAGTCATGAGACTTGGAGCTGCCTGTTCAACGTGTCACTGCGGCGGCCGGAGACTGTGCCGCAAATTGCTGGGGATCCAGGATCGATGCCATGCGGTTATCAAGGTCCAGCATGTCGGCCATGATATGTCCACCTTCCCGTATCACGAAATCCAGCTCCTCATCGGTGGAATTCAGGTCCGCCGCCTGCTGGTCTTGCCAGTCTTCAAGGTCTTCCAGCGACTCGAACGGTGTCTGGCCTTTCAGTTCACGACGGGCATTTGCGATCGTGAGCCGTGTGCGTTCAATCTGTTCGTGCTCAGCGCGGCGTTCTTCCAGGTTGAGGCTGACGCTGTCGGTGGCGCGCTGTTTGGTCAGGAAGTCGATCTCCTGCTGCAGCAGGCTGAACTCAGGGTTGGTTGAGAACCGCTCTTCGTGCCGCTTGCGAAGCTCATCGATAATGCCGCTGAAATCGAAGTAGCGTGTATGCGGCACTGCCTCGATCTGGTCCCAGGGCAGGGCATGATCCAGGGCGTCCTCACCGATGCGGGTCTTGTCGATACGAGAAGGAATCTCGATGTCCGGGATAACCCCTTTGTGTTGCGTGGAGCCGCCGGATACCCGGTAGAACTTGGACTGTGTGATCTTGAGTTGTCCGTGGTTCAGGGGACGCACAGCCTGAACGGTGCCCTTACCAAAGGTCTGGGAACCGACAACCAGTCCGCGGCCATAGTCCTGGATGGCGCCGGCGAAAATTTCGGACGCTGACGCACTCATGCGGTTGGTGAGTACCACCAGAGGCCCGTTGTAGGCCACGGAAGGATCCTCGTCATTGAGTACCTGCACATCGTTATTGGCGTTGCGAATCTGAACGGTGGGGCCCTTGTCAATAAACAGGCCGACCAGATCATTGGCTTCGTGCAGCGCACCACCGCCGTTGTTTCGCAAATCCATCACCAGGCCGTCAACGCCGTCGGCTTCGAGCTCCGCAATCAGGTTGCGGACATCGCGGGTCGTGCTCTTGTAATTCGGGTCACCAGCCTGCATGGCCTGGAAATCCGCATAGAACGTGGGGATGGTAATGACGCCAATCGTATATTCCTTGCCACCACGTTCAAGACGTATGGTGTCCTTGCTGGCGCTCTGCTCTTCCAGCTTTACTTCATCGCGTTTGATGGCGATGGTCTCGGTAATGGTCTCGTCGGAGGCATTGGCCGGAATCACTTCCAGTGTGACGGTCGAATTGCGCGGCCCACGAATCAGATCCACCACTTCGTCCAGACGCCAACCGATCACATTCACCGGCTTTTCGTCTTCCTGTGCGACAGAAACAATGCGATCTGCGGGCTCAAGCTGACCCTGCTTGGAGGCGGGCCCGCCGGGTACCAGTCTCACCACCTTGGTGTATTCGTTGTCCGACTGAAGCACAGCACCGATGCCTTCCAGTGAAAGGCTCATGTTGATATTGAAGTTTTCTGAGGTGCGCGGCGAAAAGTAGGACGTGTGCGGGTCCCACATGCCGGTAAACGCATTCATATAGGCCTGGAAGGCATCTTCACTGCGGGCCTGGTACGCGCGCTTCAACTGGCCTTCGTAGCGGCGGCGCAGGGTTTCAACGATGGCTTCGTCTTCTGCCCCGTTCAGGCGCTGAGCCAGCACCGCATTTTTAATGCGCTTGACCCAGAGATCGTCCAGGGCCTCGGCGTTCGATTCCCAGTCCGCTTTCGAGCGGTCGACCAGAATACTTTCGTTGGCCGAGAAATCCAGCGTGTCGATGCCCTTGTCGATTGTTTCCAGAGCAAACTGGAGGCGCTCGATAATCCGTTGCTGAACCAGATTGTAAATATCGAATCCGGGCTGAAGCTGACCTGTTTTCAGGGCAGAGCCGAGTTGAGTGCGGATTTTGTCGAACTTCGCAATGTCGTCCTGCGAAAGATAGATTCTCTGCCCGTCGAGGTAATCCAGGTAGGCATCAAACACATCTCCGGAGAGTTCATCGCTGATTCCGAGGTCCCGGAAGTGGGTAAACTGCAGTTGACGGGCGATCAGGATATTGGCTCGCGCCTGATCAATCGTCGGTGCAACTGGCTCGTACACGTCTGGAGTTTCAACGTTCGCATGAAGCCCCAGTGGCGCAGACAGCAGCAATGCTACAGTCATTGCCTTGCACACCCCGAACCGAACAGATCCGGCCGAAGAGCGACGAGCCATAATTCTTTCCGCGATGGTCATAAATGCTTACCCGACGGTGTTGGTAGCCCCTCGGTTTGCGAGGGAGTGTCTACCCGTGACTTATTAAATTTATTGTAGGCAAGCACTACACCCGATGCCATAGGCAGGGCGTATCGGATCGTGACAATCTGTCCATGAAGACGCCACGTTCGTAACTGAGGGATCATCGGGGTTGAGGCGTGTTGCACACGGGGAAACTGCCGGGAGAATCGGTAAATCCTCCCGGCAGCAGACGTGCAGAGGCTGAATCAGGCGAACGGTGTGTTCGTTTCCGCCTTTTCCTGCAACAGTCTGGGTGGTGCAAAGCGTTCACCATAGGTCTCGGCGAGCGCCGATGCCCGCTCCGTGAATGCTCTCACGCCATACTGATTGATGAACTGAATCGCGCCACCGGTCCACGGCGCATAGCCAATGCCAAAGATACTGCCGATATTCGCATCCTCTACCGTTCGCAATACGCCTTCCTCCAGACAACGAACGGTTTCGATGGCCTGAATGAAGAGGATCCGGTCTTTCAGCTCCTGCAGTTTGACCGTTCTTGCCTTCTCCGCGTTCACGAACAGAGTTTCCAGCTCCGGCCAGAGGTGTTTCTTGCCGTTGGCAGGGTACTCGTAGAAGCCCGCGCCCGCAGCCTTGCCCTTGCGGCCATGTTCGTTGACCATCGCATCAGTGACGGCCTCCGCTGGGTGGGGATTCCAGGTTCCGCCGGCGGCTTCGGTATCCTTCCTGCTCTGATCCCGGATGTGTTGCATCAGGGTCATGCTGACTTCGTCGGAAATCGCCAGTGGCCCGACGGGCATACCGGCCAGCACCCCCGCGTTTTCAATGCTCGCTGGATGAATACCTTCGCCAAGCATGCAGATGCCCTCGTTGACGAAGGTCCCAAAGACCCGCGAGGTAAAGAACCCTCGACTGTCGTTGACCACCACGGGAATCTTTCCGATCTGCTGAACGTAGTCAAACGAGCGCGCCAGGGTTTCATCCGAGGTTTTTTCGCCGACGATGATTTCTACCAGCTGCATCTTGTCGACCGGTGAGAAGAAATGCAGGCCAATGAAGTTCTCGGCGTTCGCAGAGGCTCCGGCGAGCTGGGTAATGGGGATGGTTGAGGTGTTGGACGCAAAAATCCCGTTTGCCACCAGTTTGGGTTCCGCTTCCTGGGTCACTTTTGCCTTCAGTCCACTGTCCTCGAAGACCGCCTCGATCACCAGGTCACAGCCTTCCAGATCGTCTGACGAATCGGTGGCCTTGATGCGGCTCAGGATGTCTGCCTTCTGTTCTTCCGTCATTCGGCCACGACTGACTTTCTTGGCGAGCAGGTTCTCCGAGTAGCTTTTGCCTTTTTCGGCATTTTCAACGGAGACGTCTTTCAGCACCACATCGATACCCCGTGTCGCCGTTGAATAGGCGATACCTGCGCCCATCATGCCTGCGCCCAGAACACCCACCTTGCGGAAGGTTTCTTTCTCAACGCCCTCGGGGCGGCTGCCGCCCGCCTTGATGGCGTTCAACTGGAACCAGAAGGTGCCGGTCATGTTCTTGGCAACCTGGCCGATCACCAGTTCCGCAAAATACCGGGTCTCGATCAGGCTGCCGTTATCGAAATCGACCTGAGCGCCTTCAACGGCAGCAGAAAGTATGCGCTCCGGGGCCGGATAGCAGCCTTTGGTCTTCTGCTTCAGCATGGCCGGAGCGATCGCCAGCTTCTGCGCCATGGCAGGATGGTGGGGCGCGCCACCCGGGAACCTGAAGCCTTTCTGGTCCCACGGCTGCTGACATTTCGGGTTGGCCTCAATGAACGCTCGGGCTTTCGTGATCATATCGTCGGCAGAATCTGCCAGTTCGTTGATAATGCCGGCCTTGAGCGCAGCTTTCGGATTTACCTTTTTGCCTTCCATCAGGAACGGGAAGGCTGCCTCCAGGCCAATCATTCGAGGCAGTCGCTGGGTGCCGCCGCCACCTGGCAGCAGGCCCAGAGTCACTTCCGGCAGTCCAAGTTGAATGCTGTCGTCATTGATGGCGACACGGTAATGACAGGCGAGGGCAATCTCGAGGCCGCCACCCAGGGCGGAGCCGTTGATGGCTGCCACCACGGGTTTTCCGGTGGTTTCCAGAAACCGCATGTGCGATTTCAGGCCGTTGACCATATCCTCGAAAGTCCCGGCGTCTTCGCGCGTGACCTTATGCAGTTCTTTCAGGTCGCCGCCGGCAAAAAACGTCTTTTTGGCGGAGGCAATGATGATGCCGCGAATGTTATCCAGGTCTTCCTTCACTTTTGCGGCGGTTTCCGACAGGGCGTCCCGAAAAGCAGCGTTCATGGTGTTGGCGGACTGGCCGGGCATATCGATGGTGAGGGTCAGGATCTGGTCTGAACCCAGTTCGTAACGAATAGCACTCATAATTGGTTCTCCTGGAAAAGTGGACGGGTTCAGACGCGCTCAATGATGGTGGCAATGCCCATGCCGCCACCGACGCACAGTGTGGCCAGGCCGTAGCGCAGCTCGCGCCGCTCCAGCTCATCCAGCAGGGTGCCAAGGATCATGGCGCCGGTGGCACCCAGCGGGTGGCCCATGGCGATAGCCCCGCCGTTCACGTTCACTTTTTCGCCGGGAACCGAGAGTTCCCGCTGGAAGCGCATAACCACAGAGGCGAAGGCCTCGTTCACTTCAAACAGATCGATCTGATCGGCAGTCATGCCCGCCTTTTCCAGTGCCTTGCGCGCTGCCGGGGCGGGGCCGGTGAGCATGATGGTGGGGTCTGTGCTGGTCACGGCCGTGGCGATGATGCGAGCGCGCGGCGTCAGCCCCATGGCTTTGCCCTTGGCTTCACTGCCGATGAGCATGGCGGTGGCACCGTCGACGATACCTGAGGAGTTGCCGGCATGATGAACGTGGTTAATCTTCTCCACGTAGTGGTATTTCTCCCGGGCGACACCGTCGAAGCCCATCTCGCCCATCATCTGGAAGGAGGGTTTCAGGCCGGAAAGGCTTTCCAGGGAAGTGTTGCCACGCACATGCTCATCGCGATCAAGGATCACCACGCCATTCTGGTCAGTGATCGGAATGATGGACTTCGCAAAGTAGCCGTTCTGCCAGGCATTGGCCGCTTTCTGCTGGGATTTCACGGCAAAGCCATCAACGTCTTCACGGCTGAAGCCCTCGAGGGTGGCAATCAGGTCTGCGCCGATGCCCTGGGGCATGAAACCGGTATGCAGATTGGTTTCCGGATCTGTGGCCCAGGCTCCGCCGTCGGAGCCCATGGGCACACGGGACATGGCCTCCACGCCGCCGGCAACCACCATGTCTTCCCAGCCAGAGCGAACTTTCATGGCCGCCAGATTCACGGCTTCCAATCCGGAGGCGCAGAAACGGTTCAGGGTGACGCCCGCCACTTTTTCATCCCAGTCAGCGGCCAGCGCTGCCGTCTTGGCGATATCTGCACCCTGGTCACCCACGGCGGTTACGCAGCCCATCACAATGTCGTCCACCTGGGCGGTATCCAGGCTGTTCCTCTCCTGCAGCGCATGGAGCACCGTGGTCAACAGCGAGATGGGTTTGACGCTGTGAAGTGATCCGTCTTTTTTTCCGCGCCCCCGGGGGGTGCGGACTGCATCGAAGATATAAGCCTCGGTGGTCATTGCTTGTCCTCTGGTCATATTGTTTTCGGGTTTGATTTACCGATGACACAACCATAGCCGGTTGCGGTTGCAGGGGGTAATGACGCGGGCTGCCAATCGCATTGGCGAAATTGCTCATGAACCATGACAAGGAGGGGGCTGGCTTCTATGGTGTTAGAAACCGCAGACGAATTTGGGAGGCGGAAGCCATGTCTCTGCGAGATGCAATCGACAATTTCTACGAGCGGCTGGTGGTGGATGCCATCGAGGCAACGCGGGAGGAGTCTGACACAGCGGACTATCTGACCGATGTTATGTGCGTGGCTCTCAACCGACTGCCCACACGGTATTACCGGCATTCAATCGATATGATGTTTTACTTGGCGGACGAGGAACTCAAGGGGATGAAACAGAAATCCCTGGCCGCCGTAAAGGAAGCCAGGGAATTCGTCAGGGAACATCAGCGGGAGTAGACCGCTGGGCGCCTCAGGCCTCGTTCAGATTGGCGATAGCCCTGTTCAGTCGCTCAGCGAGCTCCGTGTCCGCGTTTTTGCCAGTGCCACCCAGGCACCAGGCTGCCAGCAGTTTCTCTACATCCTGCATTTGATCCGTGCTGTTGTCGGCGGAACCCATGCCATTGGCAAGGCGCTGAACCTGGATTTCCATGCGGCGCTGCTGATCGGCTTCGGGGGAGGGCACGCCGCAAAGGATTTCTGCGCGAATCACCAGCTCGACCGGATCGCTGGCGTCTGACGTTTCGGCCAGCGCAGCCCAGTGCTGAGGCGCTGATTCACTGCTGGACTGGCCCGCTGTGGCCGCCATCACCAGAGACTGCCAGGAAGCCATTTTTGCCTGCAGTCTCAGAGCCGAGAGAATCTTGCTCAGCCGCTGCTTTTCTTGCTGGACCTGTTCCCTGACGCCTTTTGAGAGCGTAGCGGCATCAATATCCTTGAGCGTCGCCAGGGCCGCAGTGACTGCCTGTTCGTCACTTTCCGGGGATATTCCTGAAACCTTATTCAGGCCTGCTTGTGCCGTCTCGTCGGCGGCACGTGATGCCTGCTGCTGTTCCGAGCGCTCGGCATCACGGCGGGCGAAGATCTGGTCACAGGCCTTTCGGAACGCTTGCCATAGTTTGCGGTCTTCCCGATGGCGGGTGATTCCGATGGCTTGCCAGTCTCCCTGGAGGGCCTTGGCCTGGTTCATGGCCTCCTGAAGCGGCTCGTGTTCGACCAGGGCCTGGGCCTTGTCCACGATCGTCTGTTTCAGGCCTTCGTTCTTGCGCCGTTCCTCGTCCAGGGGTGCTTCCAGCCTCTTGAGCAGTTCATCGAAGCGCTTTTGAACGGCCCGATTGTCGCGGAATTCCACTGGCCAGGCCTCTTTCCACTCCTGGCGGGCGGTCTGGTGGATTCGTTCCGCGGCTTTCCAGTCGATGGAAGACCAGTCGGCATTGTCCAGGAAGCTTTCGAGCTGCTCGCAAATGGCGGACCGTTTTTCCAGATTGGCCTGTTTGAGGCCGGACTTGGCAGAGAAGTAGGCCTTGCAGGGCTCGTAAGCCTTGTCCGAGGCAGCTTTGAACCGGGACCACAGCGAGCGATCTGAAGAGCCGCCGAGATCGCGCCACTCATTCTGCAACTCCTTGATTCGCTCGGCCTTTGCTTCCGGATCCATTGGCTGCTCTGCCAGGTATTCCATTTGCTCGCACAGGGCAATCTGCTTGGGTTCCGTGGCGAAGCCCTGCCAGTCCGAGAGTTCACGCAATTGCCCGGTAAGCAGCTGCATACGCGCCTGATAGGGTTTTGCGTGGCGCTGGTCCAGATCCCGGAAGTGCTGTTGTGCCGTTTTGAAGAGCTGTTTGGATTCTTTCAGCTGTTTGGCCTCCAGAGCCTCCTCCAGTTGCCTGATTTCGGCCTCAAGGCGATTCGTCAGAGCTTTCTGTTGCTCCTGGTCAACTCGGGGCTCTGCCGGTTTCTTGCGTTTGCCGGCCAGCTTCCGCAATGGCTCCAGTAGTGCCGGGATGGGATAGCCTTCCGGCCAGTTGATCTCGGCAACCAGTGTCTTTGCCTGGGCACGCTGCTCGTCGGTGGCATCGTCTGCGCGCTCGAGCAGTGCGCCAAGTTCGACGATGGTTTCCCGTTCCTGGGTAATCCGACGGACAGAACTCAGGTAATTGCGCAGTGCCAGCATGGCGTTTTCGTAGGCTTTCTGTTCCTGCTTCTCCACTGCCGTATCCCGGGTTGCTTCCAGCCAGCGGTTTTCCTGAGTTTTCTGGAGTGCATCCAGGGACGCCAGTGAGGGCAGTGTTTCAGGCGGTTGAGACTTGAGCTCGTCCAGTGTGCGGGTCAGCAGATCCAGGGTTTCCTGACGTTGCAGCTTCTGCTCGCGCTGGCGCTTTTCATCTTCCGCCGCAGATTGCAGGGCCGCAATGCGCTCTTTGCACAGGTGAACCGCTTCGAGAAAGGCCTGGGCCTGTTCCGGTGAGGCGTGTGTTTCCACCTCTGTCCATTGTTTCAGCAGGGCATCGAGCCGGGCCCCATAAAGCTTGGTATCGTCACTCTTCGCCTGATCCTGCGCGTGGCGGGTAAGGGTAGCGATGGTCTGGCTGATGCTGTCCAGCCGGGCCTGTTCTTCGCGCCGCTGCTGCAGTGCCAGTTTAACGATCTGGTAGACACCTTTGTCACGGCCTTTGGCCTGTTTCTGCACGTCCTGCAGGCTGGCTTCGTCGGTCAGTCTGCCTGCAGCGGACTGCCGGATATCCGCGGTAACGCCCTCAATGGCAAGCTTGGCCAGGACATCCTGGGATGGTGCGCTCTCCAGTGTTTTGAGCTGTTCTTCCCTCCGGTCAGTCCGGGTATCTTCCTGTTCGACAGGCTCTGGCTGGGTGGCTTTCCGCTGTTTTGGCGTTGCCTCGGTTGTCTTGCGGGATTTGAACAGTTTCTGGATGAACGCGGCCATAAGAGTATCCTTGGGTGTTGAAACCAGTTCACGGTGTCGGGCAAAGTTGTGCCGCCACCGGCCGTCGGCATCCGGTCAGGGATACCGGGTAGTTTGACTGGTCAGCCTGAGGTGCTGGCCAGCAGGAAAAATTCGCGGCTAGTCTAGCGTTTTGTATGCGTGTGCGGAAAGGGTCTGTATGGCAAAACAGGAAAATGACAACGATCAGGATTACAAGGCCCGGGCAACGGCACTCAGGTTGCTTGCCAGGCGCGAGCACAGTCGCCTCGAGTTAAGCCTTAAACTCCGCCAAAGAAAGCTGCCGGGCGACATTATTAACGCTGTTCTGGATGATTACGAGAAAGAGGGTTGGCTAGACGATGATCGGTTTGCTGACGTCTACGCCCGCCAAAGAATGGACCTTGGTTACGGACCGCTACGGATTCTTGGCGAACTTCAGCAGCGCGGGGTCCACAAGACTCCGGAGTGTGTTGCCGAGATGGCGGAGGAGGATTGGTGTCAGCGAGCTATCGGTATCCGCGATAAGCGTTTCGGCCTGGCGGATCTGAGTGACGACTGGGACGAAAAAGTGCGGCAGGCGCGTTTTCTGAATCGTAGGGGCTTTTCCGCCAGTCAGGTGGAGCGCGCGCTCGAGGCTCGTAGCGAATAGCCGGCGGAAGTCAGATTCTTCAAAGGGTTGGCGGTATCATGCCCAGTTCTGCGGGCAGGCCGGCCCTGAGCTTTCCGTCCGTTTGCAGCTCGCCTGATCGGCCTTCCGGCGCCCGGCTTTCCTCCATCTGTACGATCTGTTCCTCTGCTTCGGTCGCCGGGATACCCGGCTGGTTGAGCCGGGCGAGTACATCGTAATAGCGCCGTATATTCTGGACGTAGATCACCGGTTCGTGGCCCCGGGCATAGCCAAAGCGGGTCTTGGTATACCATTCCTTCTCGGCCAGTAACGGCAGGAATTCCTTTACGTCCATCCACCGGTCAGGGTCTCGTCCCGCGCCTTCTGTAAGTCGTCGGGCGTCCTCCAGATGCCCGAAACCCACGTTGTAGGAGGCGAGGGCGAACCAGGTGCGGTCTGGCTCCGGGATTCGTTCCGGGATTTTTTCGTGCACGATCCGGAAATACTTGGCGCCGCCCTGAATGCTTTCTTCGGCGTCCAGGCGGTTATTGATGCCGATATGGCTGGCGGTGTTCCTGGTCAGCATCATCAGTCCACGGACCCCGGTGGGCGATACCGCATTGGGGCGCCAGTGGGACTCCTGGTAACCAATGGCTGCGAGCAGTCGCCAGTCCATGTTGAACTCGCGGGCATAGTCGCGAAACAGCGACTCGTATTTGGGCAACCGGTTCTCCACATGATGCATGAAGGTTCGGGCACCCACGTAATTCAGTCGATCAAGGTGGCCATAGAAGCGCTCGGAAATCTGGGCCAATGTTCCGTTGGTCTCGAGACTTTCCAGGAACTGGCGGGCCGCTTTTGCCAGGGAATCATCCTGCGCTGACGGGAAAAACCAGGCCAGTTCACCGGGTTCTCCAAGGGTAAAGGCCTCCTTCACCATCGGGTAGAATACGTGGTTAAGGTCGAGCTCGTTGGAGGAAACCATTGCGTAGGGGAATTCGCCGCTTTCAACGCGGGACAGAACGCCCGCGGCGTCCAGTCCGGGATGCACCTCCCATTCAAGCTCTGCGTTTTCCCGGCGGGCTTCATTCAGGCGGTGCTCGTGGTTGCTGTCGGATACCACGTGCACCGTTTTCCCGATCAGGTCTTGCAATGATTCGGGCCGCTCGACATCACGGTTATAAACCAGGATCGACTGGGCGGTGATGCCGGTCGCTACGGTGCGATACTGATTGGCAGTATGGGGTTGTCTGGAAAGCCCGAGCATCCCGAAGTGGGCGTAGTTCTTTTTCAGAACGGACAGGATTTCTGTGTTGTTATCGGCAACGCGGACCCGGAGCTTTACGCCCAGTTCCTCGGCGAACAGTTTTGCCAGTTCGTAATCATAGCCGGTGGGGCCGTCTTCACTTTCCACATAGATAGACGGCGCCGTCCGGGTAATCACATGCAGCACCCCCTCATCACGGATTTCCTGGAGAGTGCTGGGCTGTGAGCATCCGATCAGTATCAGGGCAGTGCCGAGGAAGAAAACAATCCCGGCGGATGCGCTTTTGAAAGCAGCAAATATCTTTGGCAAGTCCATGGACTCCGTCACGGCTGGATCATCTGGTTGTAGCGTCGCTCAAAGCCACGCAACCTTGTCTATCCTGAGCGTGGAATTCCTTTCCACAGATTCAATGATCCTTGGTGTCGGAGGCCTGGTCAATAAAGCTGGTTAATTAATGTGCAAAACAATGTTAATTGTACGGCCCGGGATTAACGCCTCAAGCGCTGTATCCTGACCCCGCTTTCGAGTATCATGTCGGCCTTTCAAATTGCACCCAGACTTCCCCGTTTCGCGCGATACAGGTTGATATCATGCTTGAACTTCGCGGCGCTCCCGCGCTCTCGCCATTCCGCTCCCGCAAATTGCATTCCCGAATTCAGGATATCGTGCCTGAAATCGAGCATGTTTATGCTGAGTTCATGCACTTTGTTGACCTGGAGGCAGACCTCTCGGACGCGGAGCAAGCTATTCTGGATCGGCTCCTCACCTATGGCCCGAGTGTGCCGGTGGAAGAGCCTGACGGCGTGCTTTTTCTGGTTGTGCCTCGCCCCGGCACGCTCTCGCCCTGGTCCAGCAAGGCAACGGACATCGCCCGAAACTGTGGCCTGCGGCAGATACATCGGATTGAGCGGGGCACGGCCTATTACATTCGTTCGGGGCGCAAGCTTGGCCTGGAACAACGCGAGAAAATCGCAGCGCTTCTGCATGACCGCATGACCCAGAAAGTATTTCATGAGATGGGCGGCGCAGAGCTGTTGTTCAGCCATGAAGAGCCTCGGCTCCTGGGAAGGGTGCCAGTTCTCGCCGGTGGTCGCGATGCCCTGGTGGAAGCCAACTCGCGCCTGGGGCTGGCGCTTGCCGAAGATGAAATTGACTACCTGGTTAAGTCCTTCACGGATCTTGAGCGGGATCCGACCGACGTGGAACTCATGATGTTCGCCCAGGCGAACTCCGAGCATTGTCGCCACAAGATATTCAACGCGTCCTGGGATATTGACGGCGAGGGTCAGGAAAAATCCCTGTTCGCCATGATCCGGAATACCTTCGAAATGAACAGCGAGGGCGTGCTATCCGCCTACAAGGACAATGCCTCGGTTATTCGGGGTAGTCGTGGTGGCCGCTTCTTCCCGGACCCCGAGACGGGTGTCTACGGATATAACGAAGAAGACATCCATATTCTGATGAAGGTGGAAACGCACAACCACCCGACGGCGATTGCTCCTGCCGCCGGCGCCGCCACGGGCTCCGGCGGCGAAATTCGCGACGAAGGTGCTACCGGCCGGGGTTCCAAGCCCAAAGCGGGTCTGACTGGTTTCACAGTCTCAAACCTGAATCTGCCGGACGATCCCCAGCCATGGGAAATCAACTACGGCAAACCTGAACGCATCGCTTCACCGCTCGACATCATGATTGAAGGGCCTATTGGTGGCGCGGCATTCAATAACGAATTCGGACGTCCCAACCTGGCGGGCTACTTCCGGACCTTTGAGGAAAAAGTGCCCGGAGCCGCCGGCGAAGAAGTCCGCGGTTACCACAAGCCGATCATGATTGCCGGTGGTCTTGGCAACATTCGTGAGGAGCATGTTGAAAAGGGCAATATCCCGGTGGGCGCGAAACTCATCGTGTTGGGTGGGCCCTCCATGCTGATCGGTCTGGGCGGTGGTGCGGCTTCGTCCATGGACTCGGGCTCCAGTAACGAAAATCTGGACTTTGCGTCAGTACAGCGGGACAACCCCGAGATGGAGCGTCGGTGTCAGGAAGTTATCGACCGCTGCTGGCAGATGGGCGACAGGAACCCTATTGCGTTCATCCATGATGTGGGCGCCGGTGGTCTGTCCAACGCTATGCCTGAGCTTGTCAAAGATGGCGGTCGCGGCGGTAAATTCGAGCTTCGCGACATTCCCAGTGACGAGCCGGGAATGTCTCCGCTGGAAATCTGGTGTAACGAATCCCAGGAACGATATGTGATGGCAGTGGCTCCGGAAAACCTGGAGCAATTTGACGCCCTGTGCCGCCGCGAGCGCTGCCCCTATGCCGTGATAGGCGAGGCGACAGAAGCTCATCATCTGGAATTGGGCGATTCCTACTTCGACGACAAGCCGGTTGATCTGCCGATGGAAGTGCTGTTCGGCAAACCGCCGCGCATGCATCGGAGTGTCAGCCGCGCTTCCTTTACGAAGCCCATTTTCGACTCCACCAAAATCGATCTGGATGATGCCATTCGCCGCGTTCTGCGTCTGCCGTCTGTTGGCTCCAAGAGCTTTTTGATCACCATTGGTGACCGGACCATTACCGGCCTGGTTGCCCGGGATCAGATGGTTGGGCCCTGGCAGGTTCCGGTGGCTGATGTGGCTGTGACGGCCACCTCCTTCGATGTTCGCACCGGTGAAGCAATGGCCATTGGCGAGCGCACGCCGGTCGCCACGATCGATGCGCCCGCGTCCGGTCGCATGGCCGTCGGTGAAGTGATTACCAATATGGCGGCAGCGCCGATCGGCAAGTTGGCCGATATCCGGCTCTCTGCAAACTGGATGGCCGCTGCTGGCCACCCGGGTGAAGATGAGAATCTCTACGAGACCGTTCGCGCCGTAGGCATGGAATTGTGCCCGGAGCTTGGAATCACGATCCCCGTGGGCAAGGACTCCATGTCCATGAAGACCATGTGGGAAGAAGACAGCGGCGAACAGAAAAGCGTGACTGCACCGCTTTCATTGATTGTCAGTGGTTTTGCACCGGTTATTGATGTTGCAAGGACGCTGACTCCCCAGCTGGTCAAGGATGCTGGCGAGACAGATCTGATCCTCGTGGATCTTGCTGCTGGCCAGAACCGCCTCGGGGGCTCCGCTCTGGCTCAGGTTTACCGTCAGGTCGGTGCAGTTGCACCGGATCTGGATGACCCGGAGGACATCAAGGCTTTCTTTGCGGTTATTCAGGGTCTGAACAGCGACGGTAAGCTCCTGGCCTATCACGATCGTTCAGACGGCGGCCTGTTCGTCACCCTTGCTGAAATGTGTTTCGCCGGCCACTGTGGGGTTGATATCAAGCTGGATGGCCTCGCCGAGGATCGCAGTCAGTTTGCCCGGGAACTTTTTAATGAAGAGCTGGGTGCCGTCATCCAGGTACGCAGGGAAGACACCGGTTTTGTCCTGCAGCAGTTCTCTGCCGCGGGTCTTGGGGATTACATCAGTGTTATCGGTAGCCCGAATGATACTGACAACCTTCGCCTGACCTTCGAAGGTAGCACTGTGGTGGATGAATCCCGGGTGGAGCTCCAGCGCCTGTGGTCCGAGACCAGTTACCGTGTTCAGTCGCTCCGGGATAACGCCGATTGCGCTCGTGAAGAATTCGATAACCTGCTTGACGCAGAGGATCCCGGTCTCCACGCCGAACTCTCTTACGACATCAACGACGACGTGGCTGCCCCTTATATCAACAAGGGAGCCCGTCCAAAAGTTGCGGTTCTGCGGGAGCAGGGTGTCAATGGTCAGGTTGAGATGGCAGCCGCATTCGACCGTGCCGGCTTCGATTCTGTCGACGTGCATATGAGCGATCTGCTCTCCGGCCGGGTTACGCTGGAAGGCTTTAACAGCCTGGTTGCCTGTGGCGGTTTCTCCTACGGTGACGTTCTGGGCGCTGGCGAGGGCTGGGCCAAGTCGATTCTGTTCAGCGATCGCGTCAGGGACCAGTTTGCGGCGTTCTTTAATCGCCAGGACACGCTGGCGCTGGGTGTGTGCAATGGCTGCCAGATGCTCTCCAATCTTCACGAACTGATTCCGGGAAGTGAGGGCTGGCCACGTTTCGTACGCAACCAGTCCGAGCAGTTTGAGGCGCGCCTGGTTATGGCTGAGGTGATGCCGTCACCGTCGGCGTTCATGGATGGCATGGCCGGTTCCCGTATGCCGATTGCCGTTGCTCACGGCGAGGGCAGGGTTGAGTTTGCCAGCGGCACCTCGGCAGAAGCTCTCTCCGAGAACGAGTTGGTGGCGCTGCGCTATGTGGATAATCGGGGGCAGGCGACCGTACGCTATCCCTACAACCCGAATGGATCCGAAGCCGGTATTACTGGTGTGACGACGCGCGATGGCAGGGTCACCATCATGATGCCGCATCCCGAGCGAGTGTTCAGGGCTGTCCAGCATTCCTGGCGCCCCTCAGAATGGCAGGAAGATGGTTCCTGGATTCGCATGTTCCGAAATGCGAGACGCTGGTTCGGCTGATTTTCCGTTCCAGTGACAAGCCGGTTTTGGGTGCGCTCAACATGAGTGTTTATTCCAAAGCCGGCTTTTTTGTTTTGCGCCCTTTTTTTGGGCGTTTTTCAAGGGAAAAAATCGGCAAAAATGGCAAAAATCCCCTTGACTCAGTATTTTTATGCACATTGCTGGTGCCTCCCTGTTTGTTCTGTGCACAAAGAGCGGGAATTTGGTTCAACTTTTGCTCAAAAGTCATAACCAATTGAAAAATATAGAATAAATGAATCAGGTGATTTTGTCGCCAATTTAACGGAAGTGCAGTGATTACGGGGTTTGAGGGCGTGTTCCCAAAAACTTTCCCCAGAGTTATCCACAGATTCTGTGGGTAAGTATCTAAGCTATTAATCTGTACAAAAAATATCCGACCTGAAGGAGGTTTTTCGATGTACAAGATGTGTTATTTCGTTCCGGAGACTCACGTCGAAAAAACCAAACAGGCATTGTTCGATGCCGGCGCCGGTCGAATCGGTGATTACGATTCCTGTGCCTGGCAATGTCTTGGAAGAGGGCAGTTTCGTCCGCTTGAAGGAAGCGATCCGTTTCTCGGTCATGCCGGGGAGATTGAAGCGGTGGATGAATACAAGGTTGAGCTGGTTTGCGCCGACGAGCTGATAAAGGATGCTCTCGCGGCACTCAAGCAGGCCCACCCATACGAGGAGCCCGCTTACGAAATCTATCGAATGGAGGAATTGTAGTCGCCCGCGCTACTTGCGGTCTTTCGCCATGGGGTGGCGGATATCACTCACGTGAACCCCGAAGGATTCGCGGCTGTAGTCAGACAGGAAAAGTTCCAGGGTTCGCTTGACGGTCGGGAACGAGATTTCTTCCCAGGGAATCTCGTCCAGGCCGAACAGTCTGGATTCGAGGGACTCCTCACCTGCACCAAACTGACCGTCTTTCAGTGTGGCCCGGTAGAACATGTGAACCTGATTGATGTGCGGGACGTCGATGATGGAATAGAGGCCTTCAATGTTAACCTCTGCAAGCGCCTCTTCCATCGTTTCCCGCTCCGCGGCCTCGATGGTGGTTTCGGCGTTCTCCATGAAACCCGCAGGCAGCGTCCAGTAACCATAGCGAGGTTCGATAGCGCGGCGACACAGCAGTATCTGGCCCTCCCACACGGGCACCGTGCCGGCGACAATGCGTGGGTTCTGGTAATGTATGGTATCGCAGCTGACACAGACATAGCGGTGACGGTTATCGCCTTCGGGGATGCGTTGTTCAACCGGATGGCCGCATGTGCTGCAGTACTTCATGATTTTCCCCGTATACTTAAATTGGTTTGGTAGTCAGTTTAACGATCCCGGCTGCCTCTGTCTCATCCAACCTCCGGATGTACCGTGGAGATGAACATTGCGTGATTTACTTGCCGAGCGCCTGGCCGGCTATGCACCGCGCCAGTTGGCCCTGGATTATCCTGAGGCAGGCATACTGGTTCCGGTAACCGACGATCTGAAAAACCCGGAGATGATCTTTACGCTCAGGTCCGAGAATCTGAGCACCCATCGCGGGCAGGTCGCCTATCCCGGCGGCAAAAGGGATTCGGAAGATCCGTCTCTGGCAGCAACGGCGTTACGTGAAACCCATGAAGAGATCGGATTGCCGCCGGATCAAGTACAACTAATTGCGCCGCTCAGTCAGGTGATGTCCCGCTACGGAATTCTAGTTACACCTTACGTTGGTGTGATTCCCGGAGATCATCCTTTGGAGCCAAACCCCCATGAAATCGAAAGTGTATTCCGCGTGCCTCTATCGTTTTTTCTGGAAGACAGGCGGGAGCGCACAGATGCTCTGGATTTCCTGAACCATACGTTTTACGTACCCTGCTACCGTTGGGAACGCTACGAGATCTGGGGCCTGTCGGCAGTGGTTCTGGTTGACTTCCTGAACGCTGTGTACGATGCCGGAATCGATCTGCTTGAACCGCCTGAAGGAGGCTGAGAATGTTTTACCAGTTGAATGACCGAACGCCGGAACTGGAAGGTGAGGGTCACTTTGTGGCCGAGAACGCGTCGGTGATAGGCCGTGTCCGGCTGATGGATAAGGCCAGCGTCTGGTTCAATGCCGTTCTACGTGGTGACAACGAGTGGATCACCATTGGGCCTGAAACAAATGTTCAGGACGGTTCGGTACTGCATACAGACCCGGGTATGCCTCTTACTCTGGGTAAGGGTGTAACGGTTGGTCACAAGGTAATGCTCCATGGGTGCGAGATTGGTGATTACTCTTTAATTGGCATAAATGCTGTGGTTCTGAACGGAGCAAAGATTGGCAAGCACTGCCTGATTGGCGCCAATGCTCTCATTCCCGAAGGAATGGAGGTGCCTGACGGCTCCATGGTTGTCGGTTCGCCGGGCAAGATCAAGCGGGAGCTCAACGATAGCCAGAAGAAGATGCTGGAAATGAGTGCGCAGCACTATGTTCAGAATGCTGCCCGCTACGCCGATGAGCTCAAGCCCTGCGAGCCGAAAAAATGAGTGTTGCTGACAAGGTTCGATCGCCCTGCGTAAGCATCTGCGCGCTTGATGAAAATGACATCTGTGTGGGCTGCCATCGAAGTGGGGATGAGATCACCCTCTGGACCAGGATGGATGACGACGAACGGCGCGAGGTGCTCCGGAAAGTGGCGGAGCGCGAAAAAGGTTCCCTGATTCACGGCTAACATAGGTGTTGGTAAATCATGACTGACTCAGTTCGAATTGGTACTCCCCTTAAAGGTAATGCCTTCAGGGTTTTGTTTTGTGGATCCGGTGAGCTTGGCAAGGAAGTTGTCATTGAACTTCAGCGCTATGGCGTCGAAGTGATCGCTGTCGACAGATATGCGGATGCGCCTGCCATGCAGGTGGCGCATCGGAGCCATGTCATCGACATGCTGGACGGCGCCAGCCTGCGCAGTGTTATCGAACAGGAAAAGCCGGATCTGATTGTTCCGGAGATTGAAGCGATTGCCACGCCGGAGTTGGTAAAGCTCGAAGAGGAAGGCTATCGCGTCATCCCCACCGCCAGAGCGGTGAACCTCACCATGAACCGTGAAGGAATCCGGAGGCTCGCGGCTGAAGAGCTCGGGCTGCCTACCTCACCCTACCGCTTTGCGGGTACCCGGGAAGAATACCTTGCCGCCGTGAACGAAATAGGCCTGCCACTTGTGGTAAAGCCGGTCATGAGCTCGTCGGGCAAGGGGCAGAGTACCGTCAAGACCGAGGATGATATTGAAGCGGCCTGGGAATATGCCCAGTCTGGCGGGCGTGCCGGTAAGGGAAGGGTGATTGTCGAAGGCTTTGTGGACTTTGACTATGAGATTACCCTGCTCACCGTCAAGCACCGTGATGGCGTATCTTTTTGTGAGCCCATCGGGCACAGGCAGGAAGATGGAGACTATCGGGAATCCTGGCAACCACAGCCAATGGCCCCGCTGGCCTACGAGCGTTCGGCCGAAGTTGCCCGCGCTGTGGTCGAAAACCTCGGTGGCTATGGCATCTACGGTGTGGAGCTGTTTGTTAAGGAAGACAATGTCTGGTTCTCCGAGGTTTCGCCGCGTCCGCACGATACTGGCCTGGTTACGTTGGTCTCACAGGACCTGTCCGAATTTGCTCTGCATGCCCGAGCCATTCTGGGTTTGCCCATTCCCGCGATACGGCAGACTGGTCCCTCGGCATCAGCCGTGATTCTTCCTGAGGGCGATTCGGCGTCCGTATCGTATTCCGGTCTTGAGACAGCGCTTTCCGAGCCGGATACTCAATTGCGTTTGTTCGGCAAGCCCGAGTTGAAGGGGCGCCGTCGAATGGGCGTTGCCCTGGCGAAGGGCGCAACGGTGGATGAAGCGCGCAAGAAAGCTCGCGACTCGGCAAATTCGATTACCGTTGAACTGTGAGGTTCACCCAGGCCTGGCTCTGATCAGCCAGGCTTATGAAGGTTTGATGACGATTTCCGAAAAAATTCGGAACGAACCGTTGACACCTTCAGGCAGGTCTGTAGAATGCGCATCTCTTTCGAGGGGAGCACCGCTGAGGCGGCTGAGGAATCGAAAGATAACTGTTTGAAAGCACTGAAGAAAACGAGTTTCAAAATTCTTCAGAAAGCAGTTGACAGGCAAGCGATTCACTGTAGAATGCGCGCCTCGAAACAAGCAGTAAGCCGGGTCATTTTTCGGCGCTTTCCGGAGACGGAAAACATCGAAAATAAACGGTTGACAAGGCGGCGCTACGATGTAGAATACGCGGCCTTGATTGAGCAACAGCTCAAGCGCTCTTTAAAAAGTTGACCAAGTAATTCGTGTGGGCGCTGGCCGAGGTATTTCGGATATGAAATATCAGGACAGTGACTCGTCGAAATTGAGTTTTGTCTTGAGCAAGAATAGAGAATCTTCGGATTCTTGTATGATTTAAACTGAAGAGTTTGATCATGGCTCAGATTGAACGCTGGCGGCAGGCTTAACACATGCAAGTCGAGCGGAAACGATGGGAGCTTGCTCCCAGGCGTCGAGCGGCGGACGGGTGAGTAATGCATAGGAATTTGCCCAGTAGTGGGGGATAGCCCGGGGAAACCCGGATTAATACCGCGTACGCCCTTCGGGGGAAAGCAGGGGATCTTCGGACCTTGCGCTATTGGATGTGCCTATGTCGGATTAGCTAGTTGGTGGGGTAAAGGCCTACCAAGGCGACGATCCGTAGCTGGTCTGAGAGGATGATCAGCCACATCGGGACTGAGACACGGCCCGAACTCCTACGGGAGGCAGCAGTGGGGAATATTGGACAATGGGGGCAACCCTGATCCAGCCATGCCGCGTGTGTGAAGAAGGCTTTCGGGTTGTAAAGCACTTTCAGTGAGGAGGAAAACCCTACGACTAATACTCGTAAGGCTTGACGTTACTCACAGAAGAAGCACCGGCTAACTCCGTGCCAGCAGCCGCGGTAATACGGAGGGTGCAAGCGTTAATCGGAATTACTGGGCGTAAAGCGCGCGTAGGTGGTTTGATAAGCGAGATGTGAAAGCCCCGGGCTTAACCTGGGAACGGCATTTCGAACTGTCAGGCTAGAGTATGGTAGAGGGTAGTGGAATTTCCTGTGTAGCGGTGAAATGCGTAGATATAGGAAGGAACACCAGTGGCGAAGGCGGCTACCTGGACCAATACTGACACTGAGGTGCGAAAGCGTGGGGAGCAAACAGGATTAGATACCCTGGTAGTCCACGCCGTAAACGATGTCTACTAGCCGTTGG
>NZ_FONF01000013.1:0-131895 GCF_900112835.1 Marinobacter sp. DSM 26671
TGACGGCACAACAACGGCAAGACCTGATGGAAGTAATCGAAGACCGGCACGGGCGAGGCTCAACGCTCATCGCGAGCCAGTTACCAACCGAACACTGGCACGACTACATCGGCTCCGCCACGCTCGCCGACGCCATCCTGGATCGGCTCCTACACGGCGCTCACCGACTCAATCTGAAGGGGGAATCACTGCGAAAAGCGAAAACACAAAAACCGGAATCGGTTGACCCATCGTGACCGCTCAGAGTACAAAACTCACTCCAGCGTGATGGCCGTGTGCAAATCGGTCACGATCCCCGGAATGACCGGTCACGTTCGCCGGAATACGCACCTGTGGCGAAAGCGCCATTGATCTGGCTATTAGCAATGTAAAAGCCGGTGGTTTGCCGTTTTCCGCTGTGATCGTCAATCAAGATGGAGACGTTGTCGGCAAGGGGGTAAATCAGGTTGCCGACCATCTGGATTGTACCGCACACGCAGAAATACAGGCGATAAGGGACGCTTCACGGAATGAAAATAGCGTCTCTTTGAAAGGGGCGACGTTGATTGCTTCAGGAGAGCCTTGCGCTCTCTGTTACATGGCGATCCGTATGGCCGGCATTGGGCATGTCCGTATCTTGTTGGATCGCTATGAGGCGGCAGAAAACGGGTTCGATTATCGGTGGACTTACAGGTATTTGAACCCCAGCCTCATTAATGAGCTCGATGTTGTGACTTTGGTTAACGAAAGGAAGTTCCTCCCATTCCAGATGGCCAAAATGGGTCTGATTGATTGAGAGGAGCGGGTAATGGCGTGGCGGCTCAAACCAGAGCCGCCACGCTGGCATTTCCAGGTCTGTCTGGATAGAAACGGAGCGCCGACGCAGTTGGATCCTGCAGCAGTCACTCGTTATGCGGACTAGCCCGTAACAATCTGGAGGTTGAATGCCTCCGACTCTTCAGGCGGTTCAAAGTAACCCGTCACCATTCTAAAGACCTCCTCCGTGTCGAACTGTGCTCGTTCAGGTTGTTCTTTCTGTCGCTGTTTCAGCTGTTTTAAACAAACTTCATCGTCTACCGACAAATAGTACAGCTCATGAGGTATGCCGTGTTGCGAGTAGATATCCTTGAACCAGGCTCTTTGCTTGCGGGTGTTGCCAGGAAAGTCCAGGACCACAGAGGTGCCAGCCAAGAGCACTTGCTCGACGTGTGATTTCAGCACTGGCTTGAGCCGAGATGAGTAACGAATGTAATCATTGAAATCATTGATCTCGCCGGGGAACAGAGCGGCCAGCCATTCATCCTCTGAAATAAGCACGGCTCCTCGCTCGCGAGCGATTTTGCCAGACAACGTACTTTTGCCAGCTCCCATCTTCCCACAGAAGAATATCAACGTTCCGTACGAATTCATTGCTTAATCCTTGGGCATAACGCCAGCCATAACCTGAGGCAAAAAGCTGCAGAGCGAGGAACGAGCGGCGCAGCTTTTTGACGTCCGAGTTTATGGCATTGTTAGGCAATTCTTGGCTTAGGCCCTTTACCCAGAACTGCTTCCAATCTCACCTGGAGCCTAGTAGCCAACTCGCTCGAAGAGCCCCAATCAATACAGTTAAACTGCCTGATATCGAAGTGTAGTTTGTCCATGTCGCTTTTCTTGCACGTCCAAAATACCGGCAAGCCAATGCCCATGGCATACCCAGCTTCGAAATAGACACCACCACGATGCCCAGTAAAATCAGCCACGACAAACTTTGACGAATTAATTTGTCGGATGATTTCGTCATCTATTCGGTTGATATGTTCAACACGATCCATCCGCACGGGGTCATATCCCGCCTCCATAATTCCTATTTGAAATCCATCCGAGTAGATCTCATTTAAATCAGGTTGGAAGGACATTGCTACAAAGCCGGATGATGATCCAGAACCTTTACCTCTTAATTCGTCAAGATGAATATATCCACTTGGGAGAATTTCACATTCTCCTCCCATCGCCCGTGCTTCTGCCAACCCTTGTTCGCTGAGCATGCGGAGCAGGTAGCTTACATCTTGGGGGCTGGACGAATACGTAGCCGCAAGAAACCGAGGTTCATTTATGTTGAACGTGTCTCCTAAATTCCTTAACCCTTTTTCGGCTTCTAAGAGCAGCATTTCTGTTCGTTCTGCTACTGGTGGCACGGGAGTGGAGAGAATTGTTTTTAAACTATCTGATGTAATGAGAGGTATGGAGCCAAGAGTGTTTTGATTTCTCACCCATCCGGACAACACAGCGCGGCGTTCTTTACCCAGCCCTTGCCCCATAATTGAGAGGGCTGTTCCAGAAACTTTGAACTCCCCACATCTTGGACAATTTTGGTGAATTCCATCGAAACCACCAGATGGAATTGTCGTTGCAGTTTCAATACGACAAACTTCACATGTATCCTTGTCTTCATCTAGTGACACGTGAATCTCCTTTGCCTAACGCAGAGCGCACCGGCGGCCTGACAAGGCCGTCCGAGTGCCGCGCTTTGTTAAATTTATTTCGTGTCAGGTTTCGGCCGATCAGATTTAATAACTTCTTCATCTGTGCTTGGCTCATCAGGCCGCCCGCAGGCAATTCCGCAAATAGTGATCATTCGACAAACCCTCTAATGAGTGACAGGACCAAAAGGCCCGATAAAAGAAAGCCAGCTATAGCAAGCTCATTATAGGCATGGCGCAGATATAGTGCTTTCTCATCGATCTTAGGCGCCAACTTTTTTATGGGATCCATGTAGCATTTAATCATATGCTCAAACATAAGATCCGGCTCGCTTTTGAGCATGTAATCAATATTTTCTTGCTTTCTAGGAGCCACATTAACTGTCCCTATTTTCAGTGAAAGCAGTGCATGTCCCCATGAAACAATCAAGGTAAATACTGCCAGAATGGAAACTACCAGTATCGCCCAGCCAAGAAGGCCGACTGGATTAAAAATTGCGCTTTCGAAAAATGCAAAAAAACCCGTAATGATTGTTATCAACATTGTCACGAACGTCATAAGCCGCCCACACTTGCTTTCGATGTGGTCAAAGCGTTGTTGCTCTTCCTGGTAACGCTCTTTCGCGTACTGTACAACTTCTGGTTTCATAGTAATTTAACGCCCCTAGCATGCACGGCTTTGAAGTGGAGGCGACGCCGCAACGGAAAAGACGTCGCCGTGCCTGCGATTGCTAGAGCCCCGATCAACCAAACTGCCCAGCAGTAAATTGATAATCATAATTTAATCTCTCTCGACAGACTGCACGATGGTAATTGTCCAGTGCAGTACAGGTTCTGTAAGACAGCACATACGTTATTTTTTGGAGAGCTGAGACATAATTATGGTGATAGGGATAGCTCTCAACGGCCTTTAGTCCGGCGAGAATTGGGTAGAATGCAGACCATAGCTCGAAAATTTGTGGGTAATGCTCATTTAGGTCGTCCGCTTTTGCTTCGACTATTTCATCTACTGTTGAGACTCGACGATACTCATCGGTAATAACTTTCTTGAGCGTCATACCCGAAAATTCTTCACGTAAAAGAACATCATCAAGCCGAGCCAGTATCAAATTAATATCAGACCTACTCTCACTGATCAGTGCCTGATCAAAATGATGAGCATTAATCTGTCGCTGTAGAAATACCTGATTGGCCAAAACCAAAAGAGTAAGAGCGGAAAGAGTCGGAGCGTATATGCCAGCCATCGCACTTCCAAGCTCCGTCCAGCGTGCGTGATCACTAGTGATGTGAAAGCCGAACTTTGAAATATAGACAGCTACAGGTGCAATTAAAATTGCTACCAGCACCGCTGAAATCAACTGCTTGGCCTTCGACATATTTGATTCCTAGGCTAGCCTGCTTCGGACGTAAGCAACAGGTGTGCGACGTCGGGAGGATCGATTGCCTGAAATTGTTAGGGTTGAGGAGGCTCATTCGCAAACCTAGCCTCCAGAATGGTTCCGATCAGCCATACCAGTGCAGCAGGGATGATCCAGAAAAGCAGCACATTAAAAGCTACCAACGGTTCAGGCACTAACACCAATATGATACCTAGGGCCAATTCGAATAAAAGAATAAAAAAAGCATTGCCATGTTCACGAAGATGTTTGTAAGACTCAATATATTGTCGCGTTTCTTCTGTGTTACGGCTCCTCGCTTCAGTTAGTTGTCTGTAATAAGTATGGGCTTTTTCTCCATTTTTTAGGAGAGATAATCCAAATGGTACGAGCTGTAGAGCCATGAGGAGAGCGAATAAAATGGTCGCCCAAAAAAAAGGCATATAAAGCTCTGAACAAAAGGTATAAACAGCGACTGCAACTACCCCGATAACTGAGAGTGCGCCAAAAAATACCCTATTGAACAACTTGGTGTCGTGAGTTAAAAACGCGCCTCGTGCTGCGTGAAGAACGAGAATTGGCGCACTCGAGATGTAGCAGTACGCCAAGCCCATGGCTGCGAGAAGAAATAGGTGTTGCACACCGAGCTTTGACAGATCAGTGACGCCGGGGATGATGAGGTTTTGAAGGCTGGAAGATTCCGACGCATTCAGAAAAAGAATGATTGCGCCACCAACGACTGTTCCTACGAAGTAACGTACAAAATAGAACTCCCACCACCTATTGTTACCACCCGACTTCTCTCCGCTATCAGACATGCTCAGATAACTCCTTAATTACAACTTTAACGCCAATGTTCAGCGGCCGGTTTGGAGTGCAACGTAAAACCAGTCCGGTGGAGGCCCGCCAGGGCCGGAACGAACTGAAAGTATTTGTTAGGAATTTTGCCTTGCTGAATGAGGCATTTCGTAAGCTTCGCCCAATCACCTGCATACCGAACAAATCCGACTAGAAGTGCATCAAAGGCTTCTGCATCCTCTCGACTAAATAACTGAAGGAACGTAATGGCATTCTCGTCGTAGTGATAGCTCAATTTATTTCGATACTCTGAGTAGCGTTGTATGCTATCAACCTTGTGTTTTGCCCCCAGTGTTTTGAGGTATTCCTCCAAACGATCGGCCCCAATGTCTTTGCTCTTCGCAATATCTTTAAGGAGCGTTCTTCCAGGGCCGAAATACCACCGCTGTGCTTCAAACAACTTTGAAACGATATTTCCTAGAATCAACAGCCTGGCGAGGCCTTCAACGTTGCATTCGTCAAGCGCCACTACTTGACGGCAAATGTCACAATGAATGATTGCGGCCATTGCCCAAGCTTTCTTTTGTTCACCAGGAACATTTGAAAAACTGGGGTCGTCCACAGCATCAAAGGCTTTCTGTGCGCTCTTTGATGCCCCGCTGAGGGCCTTCATGTTTCTAGAATCTTGAATCATGTATTCCTAACGCCCGCAGCAAGATCAGTCCCGTTGATGCGATGGTTAAGCATCTTCTTGGCCTATGACTTCATCGTAGTTTAAAGGAAGACGTTCAAGTATTTCCGGAAGTTGATTTACAAAGAAAAACCTCTTTTGAAAGAATTCAAAGTCGTCTCTAGGGTTCGATAGAGCTTTCTTCACTTGGGTTCTTGCCCATTTTATTCCGTGCTTAGAAACCTCAGGGTTTTGCAGAACTCGGCTGGTGAGGTGCTCGATTCTTTTCTTTTTTGCTTTCCCCCTGCAATAGTCGTTGTAATAACGTTTGAACGCAGAGGCAAAAAGAGCCCTGGCACCTAAGAACCTGAACTTATCTCCCTCATCTCCTATTTTGTTATTCATAGCATCCATTGCTCTGTCCCCGTCTTGGCTATCGAACAGCTCAGAGTAGAAGCTGCCAAACGCCTCCTTTAGCTGTCCCGCATTCAGTTCGTTTTCTGTACCGACCACGGCAAAAAATGGAGCGGCATCTACTTGCAGTGCAGTGCCAATGAGGTAAGCGCCGTTACATGCACCAACGACAACCAAGAGATTGAGCCGTGTTGCCAAATTGAGCTTTATCAGAGCCGATCTAAGCTCTTCCCAAGAGAGAGAGCTTCCGTCAGCCATAGTCAAGCCTTCGGGACTGCCATGGCATTCAATGTGAAGTACCGGGACGATAGAATCCTCGACAACCTCTTTCCTGAGGTTTCCCAAACATTCTAGAAACTCTTGAGCATTCTCCACTTGAATCAATTCAGCGGAAAGCTGAGGAAACCGAGTGCCGATATGCATTAGCTGGTCATCGAACAAGCTCTTACCTGTTTTCATCTCTCCTTCAGGGAGAGATTCGACAACCACAACTTTATTAAACAACGCTCCCGCTTTCATTCCCCCAACCCTTGGTGCTTAACATTTGTATAGTGGTCGCGATGATCATATTCCCCGACCAAATATCTGCTCTGACCACTTCCGACTCTAACCAAAAGTGCCTCAGATTCAATGTCCTGAATTCCAAGCCTTTCCCGGAGCTTCGATAAAAACGATCATCACGACCGCTTTTCCTAATATCACCGATTTTTCGATCAAACCGATCACTTTTCCGGCCCACCAAACAAAAAGGCCCGAAGTTTTCACTCCAGGCCTTCTCGTCACTTAGCGCAGTTAATCACCTCAACCGCACTTGCTATCGCCGCAGGAGAGGCAGGTCGCACAACCGTCCATCACGATGACCGCCTTGGTGCTGCACTTGCCACACATGGTGGCGTTCGGCGGGAAGTCGCTGGCCTTTTCATCGTTCGTAGCCGTGCTGTGGCTGGCTTCGAACTCGGCGCGTTTTTCGGCGAGGATGCGCTTGGTGGTTTCGCTCATTTCCTCGCTTTCCAGCAGGCCGATGGCCTTCAGGTGCTTCTCGATCACGGCGCCGATTTCAGCCACCAGGGACGGCATGAACACGCCGCCTTTCTTGAAGTAGCCGCCGTTGGGGTCGTACACGCTGCGCAGCTCTTCCACCAGGAAGGTTACGTCGCCACCCTTGCGGAATACCGCAGAGATAACGCGGGTGAGGGCGATAACCCACTGGAAGTGTTCCATCGACTTGGAGTTGATGAACACTTCGTACGGCTGCCGGCTCTCGTGGTCGGTGCCTTCGTTGAGCAGGATGTCGTTGATGGTGATGTACATCGCGTGCTCGGCCACCGGCGGCTTGATCTTGTAGGTGGTGCCCAGCAGGAAGTCCGGCCGTTCGATGTATTCGTTCATCTGAACGGGCTTGGTTTCTGCGTGCACCGGTGCCTGATGTTCGGCGGCTGCTTCAGGGTCGGCCTTCTTTACGCGGTAGCCGACGATTTTGTTGCTGATTTTAACTGTCATGTTCGTTGTCCTGTGTCGGTTCCCGGATCAGTACTTGCCGTAGGTGCCTTCTTTAAGCGCGTCAAACAGGTTGGCGGCGTTGTGGATTTCGCCGTCGTACTCTACCTGCTCGTTGCCCTTGAGAGTGACCTTGCTGCCATCGTCCAGGGTGAACTCGTACATTGTGTTCTCGAGGTCTTTTTCCTTAACCAGTACGCCCTGGAAGGCTTCCGGGTTGAAGCGGAAAGTGGTGCAACCCTTCAGGCCCTTATCGTAGGCGTAGAGGTAAATGTCCTTGAAGTCCTGGTAAGCGAAGTCTGTCGGAACGTTCGCGGTTTTGGAAATCGAGGAATCTACCCACTTCTGGGCGGCGGCCTGGATGTCCACGTGCTGCGACGGTGTTACGTCGTCGGAGGTGGTGAAGTAGGCCGGCAGCTTCTTGTCCTCATCATCGGAGAACGGCATGGCGCCCGGGTTTACCATATGGCGGTATGCCAGCAGCTCGAAGGAGAATACGTCGACTTTCTCTTTGGTCTTCCGGCCTTCGCGGATGATGTTGCGCGCGTAGTGGTGCGAGAAGCTCGGCTCAATGCCGTTACTGGCGTTGTTGGCCAGTGACAGGCTGATGGTGCCGGTCGGTGCGATGGACGTATGGTGGGTAAAGCGACCGCCTTTCTCGGCCAGTTCTTCCACCAGCTTCGGCTCTACCTTGGCAATCTCCTGCATGTACTTGCTGTACTTGGCGTGCAGGATGCGGCCTTTCACCTTGTCGCCCAGTTTGTAGCCGTCTTCAGATAGCTGCGGGCACTTGGTGAGCATTTTCGGGGTAATCTCGAACTCATCGTCCATGATCGGCGCAACGCCTTTTTCCTCGGCCAGGGCGAGGGACTGGCGCCAGCCTTCAACGGCCATCTCACGAACGACTTCTTCGGTGAACTGTACGGATTCTGCAGAACCGTAAGGCATGCGCAGCATGGCGAGGGTGGAGCCCAGGCCGAGGATGCCCATACCGTGGCGGCGCTTGTAGGTGATTTCGTGGCGCTGCTCGGCCAGCGGCAGGCCGTTGATCTCAACCACGTTGTCCAGCATCCGGGTGAAGATGGCCACAACCTTGCGGTACTTCTCGTAGTTAAAGCTGGCCTTGTCGGTGAACGGGTAGTCCACGAACATGGTCAGGTTTACAGAACCAAGCAGGCAGCTGCCGTACGGGGGCAGGGGCTGCTCACCGCAGGGGTTGGTGGCGCGGATGTCTTCGCAGAACCAGTTGTTGTTCATCTGGTTGACCTTGTCGATCAGGATGAATCCCGGCTCGGCGTAGTCGTAGGTGCTGGTCATGATGGTGTCCCAGATGAACTGGGCTTTCAGGGTGCGGTAGATGCGGCAGGCAACCTTGCCTTCCCCGTTCACCACGTAGCCTTTCTGTTCGGGGAAATCACGGTATACGAACTGGCTCTCGTCGCTCAGGTCCAGCTTTTCGTCTTCCACTTCCTTCTGGGTAACAGGGAAGGAGAGGTGCCAGTCGTCGCCGTTGCGTACGGCTTCGATGAAGTCTTCGGTGATCAGCAGCGAAAGGTTGAACTGGCGCAGGCGACCGTCTTCACGCTTGGCCTGGATGAAATCGATCACGTCCGGATGGTGCACATCGAAGGTGGCCATCTGGGCGCCACGGCGGCCACCGGCAGAGGACACGGTAAAGCACATGCGATCGAAGATATCCATGAACGACAGCGGGCCGGAGGTGGTTGCCCCGGCGCCGGCCACATACGCGCCTTTCGGGCGCAGGGTGGAGAATTCATAACCGATACCACAACCTGCCTTGAGGGTAAGGCCGGCTTCGTGGTTCTTTTCCAGGATGTCGTTCATGGAGTCCTGAACGGTGCCGGAAACGGTGCAGTTAATGGTGGAGGTTGCCGGCTTGTGTGCTTCGGCACCCGCATTGGAGGTAATCCGGCCGGCGGGAATGGCGCCGTTCTGCAGGGCCCAGATGAAGTTCTTCATGTGCTGGGTGCGTACGGATTTGTTTTCCACCTCGGCAAGGGCTTTGGCAACACGTTCGTAGGTTGCGTTGATGTCCTTGTCTACGGGCTCGCCGGTCTTGGTCTTCAGCTGATATTTGCTGTGCCAGATGTCGATCGAGGCTTCCTGCATCGGGATTGTCGTTACCACTGCCTGTGCCTTAGCGTTCATTTCCACCCTCTGTCTTCCGGTATGTCTTCTTTTGATGGCGCCAGTCCTTATACCGGCGGCGCCATACCCCTTGAGAATCGTCTGATTGGCCTTGGGCCTGTTTTCTTTTTAACCACTATATATGGGCTGAATCTGAAACGAGTATAACAGGATATAGTGTTCTGTGAATAAGAACGCAACTATTGATAGACGCTTCGGGGCAAAGAAAATCAATCAAAACCGACTTGAATCCGGGAAATTTTTTCTAAAACAGCGGTTTGGGGCTAAAGGTTCAAAACCACTACATGTTGTGGTTTTGTGAGGATGTGGTGTCAATAGCGAATTGTGCGATTCCGGTCGAAAAGTGACAAAAACAAGCGGGCCCGGAGGGGAAACGGGGGCCAGTCTGGCCCCGTTTTTTTATCAGCCCAGCAACAGGCTGTCGTCGTCCACTTCCAGCCCACGCTGCTTTTCAAACAGCCCGAGCAGATCCTTCACTTCCAGACCTTCCCGATCTTTGCCTGCGATATCGAATACCACCTGGCCCTGGTGCAGCATTACCGTGCGGCTGCCGACTTCCAGTGCCTGCTTCATGCTGTGGGTTACCATCAGTGCCGTGAGCTTCTGCTCTTCGATGATCTTGGTGGTGAGTTCCAGCACGAATGCAGCGGTTTTCGGGTCCAGCGCGGCCGTGTGTTCGTCCAGCAGCAGGATGCTCGAGGGCGTTAGGCTCGCCATCAGCAGGCTCACGGCCTGGCGCTGACCCCCGGAGAGCAGGCCCATCTTGTCGCCAAGACGTTTTTCCAGGCCCAGATTCAGGGACGAAAGGCTGTCCCTGAATTTTTCCATGTACTGCTTCTTCACGGCGCTGGTGAGGCCGCGGCGTTGGCCACGTTTGATGGCCAGGGCGAGGTTTTCCTCGATGCTGAGGCCCTCGCAGGTACCGGCCAGTGGGTCCTGGAATACCCGGGCAACACGGCCGGCCCGTTTGTGGGTCGGCAGTTTGGTGACGTCCAGGTTGTCCACGATGATCTGGCCGCTGTCTACCAGCACTTCGCCGGCGAGGGCATTCAGAAAGGTGGATTTGCCGGCGCCGTTGCTGCCTATCACGGTGACGAACTCACCCTGGTTAACGGTCAGGCTCATACCCCGAAGGGCCGGGTTTTCCAGCGGTGTGCCCCTGCCAAAGGTAAGCCGGAGATCGGTTGCACTGATCATGTCGCCTCCTTAGGCCTTGCTACGGGAAAGTTTGCCGGCAATGGATGAACGTACGCCGGGCAAAACGATGGCCAGGGTAACCAGAACCGCGGTAATCAGGTTCAGATCCTGGGCCTGCAGTCCCAGGAAATCCGCATTCAGAGCGAAGGCAATGGCCAGTCGGTAGATGATTGCGCCCACCACGCACGCGATGAGCGCGCGTACCACGGTCGAGGGAGTCACCACGGCTTCACCGCCAATCAGGGAGGCAAGGCCAATGACGATCACCCCTACGCCCATGGTGACATCGGCTGCACCCTGGCTCTGGGCAAAGAGCGCACCGGCAAGCCCGACAAGGCCGTTGGAAACGGCAACGCCGAGAACAATCATGGCGCCGGTGGCGATGCCCTGTGCCCGGGCCATTCTGGCGTTGGCGCCAGTGGCTCGCATGGCCAGACCGGTTTCGGATTTCATGAAACGCCACAGCAGGATAAGGGCAACAAAGACCACAATAACGAACAGAAGCACCGGTACCTGATGGTAGGCCAGATCCAGGTCGTACCAGGGCGTCAGCACGGTTTCTTCGGTCAGCAGGGCCACGTTCGGGCGGCCCATGATGCGCAGGTTGACTGAATAGAGCGCAATCATGGTCAGGATCGAGGCAAGCAGATTAAGAATGTTGAGTTTCACATTCAGCAGTGCTGTTACCGCGCCTGCGGCCATGCCGGCCATGACGGCACAGCCTGTGGCTAACCACGGGTTCCAGCCTTCAATGATCAGTACGGCGGCAACGGCAGCACCGAGGGGAAAGCTGCCATCTACAGTGAGATCCGGGAAATCCAGCACCCGGAAGGAGAGGTAGATGCCGAAGGCGACCAGGCCGTAGATCAGTCCGGTCTCAATGGCACCATAAAGAGCGATGTTACTCAGCATGGTCGGGTATCACCAATGATAAAACGGGCAGCCCCTCGTGAGGGCCGCCCGTTGGGTTCAGGGGGATTACTTGGCGCTGTCGATCACTTTCTTCGCGTCTGCGATCACATCATCTGACAGGGTGATGCCCATGCGCTCTGCGGCGGCCGGGTTCACGAACAGGTCCAGCTTCTCCATGGTTTCAACCGCCATTTCGCCGGGTTTCTCGCCATTCAATACCCGGGCAACCATCACGCCGGTCTGGCGGCCATGGTCGTAGTAATCAAACCCGAGTGCTGCAACGGCACCGCGCTCAACGGTAGCGGTGTCCGCCGCGAATACCGGAATACTGGCGCGTTCACCAACAGAGATAACGGCTTCGGCAGCACTGATCACGGTATTGTCTGTGGTCAGGTAGATGGCGTCTGCTTTACCCACCAGGGAGCGGGCCGCGCCCAGAACCTCGGAAGTTTTGGTGGCAGCGCCTTTTACCAGTTCAAGACCACGCGCCGCGAGGCGCTCTTCGAGCAGTTCCACCAGGGAAACGGCATTGGCTTCGCCCGGGTTGTACACCGTGCCAATGCGTTTGGCATCGGGCATTACGCGCTGCAGCATGTCCAGGTGTTTGTCGATGGGCAGCATGTCGCTTACGCCGGTAATGTTTGCGCCAGGCGCCTCCAGATTGCTTACCAGCTTGGCACCAAGCGGGTCGGTCACAGCGGAGAAAATCACCGGTGTATTGCGGGCCGCAGCGGCAACGGTTTGCGCGGAAGGCGTTGCAATCGCCACGATCACGTCGGGACTCTCACCAACGAATTTGCGGGCAATCTGGGAAGCAATGGCAGAGTTGCCCTGGGCACTTTCGTGCATCACTTCGAGGTTGTCGCCCTCTTTGAAGCCGCGCTCGGCGAGTTCATCTTTTATGCCCTGGTAGACGGCGTCCAGTGCCGGGTGTTCCACAATCTGTGTGATGGCTACAACGCGGGGTTCCTGTGCCTGAACAAGTGTTGCCAGCGCCAGCAGGGTGGCACCGAACAGGGTGCGCAGGGTTGTCTTGGCCATATGCCCATCTCCGGGTAGGTTAACTGATATGTTGCGAATCTGAAGGGGCGGAAGTTTACCACAGGCAAGGGGTTCAAGGGGTAGGGGATGTTGCCGGTGGCGGCGTTTGGGTTGCAATAGATGCAGTTGGAAATTATTTTGCTTGTGTCACGTTTTGACCGCTCATACTATGTTGAAATACCCTACGAAAGTCTAATAATAAGTCATCTATAACTCGAATAACGAACTGCAAGGAAGGTCCATGGACACAACAAACAAGCTTCCCCTGGATATGGTTTATCACTGGGAGAAGGCCAAGGCGAACTCCGTTTACATGACCCAGCCCATTGGCGACGGCAAAACCGTCGACTACACCTGGGGTCGGGCGGTGGATGAGGCGCGGCGCATGGCGTCTTACCTCAAATCGCTGAACCTCCCTGAGAAGAGCCGCATCGGCCTGATCTCCAAGAACTGCGCCCACTGGATCATGACCGACTGGGCCATCTGGATGGCCGGTCACATTTCCGTTCCGCTGTATCCCACCCTGAATGCCGACACCGTTAACTACATCCTGAACCACGCCGAGTGCGAGGTGGTGTTTGTCGGCAAGCTGGACGATTGGGACATGATGAAACCGGGCGTGCCGGAATCCGTGCGTTGCATCTCCTTCCCGCTGAGCCCTCCCAATGATTTCGAAACCTGGGACGATATTGTCGCCAAGTATCCGCCTCTGGAAGAAAACGTTCAGCGTGATGCCGACGAACTGGCCACCATCGTTTACACCTCCGGTAGCACCGGGAAACCCAAGGGCGTCATGCTCAGCTTTTACAATATGGCCTATGCGGCAGAGGGGGGCATGGAGGTACTCGGCGTGAGCTCCGAGGAGCGCATGTTGTCGTACCTGCCGCTGGCTCACGTATTCGAACGCACCTTTGTTGAGCTGGCATCGCTGTATGCCGGCTTCCATCTGTATTTTGCGGAATCTCTGGATACTTTCGTGCAGGATTTGCAGCGTGCCCAGCCAACTCTGTTCCTCTCGGTACCGCGCCTGTGGGTGAAATTCCAGCACGGTGTGCTTCAGAAGCTGCCGAAAAAGAAGCTGGACCGGCTGCTGAAGATTCCGGTGGTCAACAAACTGATCAAGAAGAAAATCCTGAAGGGTCTGGGCCTGGACAAGGTCAAGCTGGCAGGCAGTGGCTCGGCCCCCCTGGCGAGCGACGTTCTGGACTGGTACCGCAACCTTGGTCTCGAGTTGCTTGAGGGCTATGGCATGTCTGAAAACTTTGCCTACTCCCACATGAGCAAGCCAGGGCGCTCAAGAACCGGTTACGTCGGTGAGTCCGCGCCGGGGGTTGAAACCCGCATCAGCCCGGAGGGAGAGATCCAGATCAAGAGCCCGGCCACCATGATGGGCTACTACAAGGACGAAGAGAAAACCCGGGAGACCTTCACCGAGGATGGCTTCCTGAAGACTGGCGACAAGGGTGAAATTGATGAGATGGGCCGGCTCAAGATCACCGGTCGCATCAAGGAAATCTTCAAGACCAGCAAGGGCAAGTATATTGCGCCTGCACCCATTGAGAACCGTCTGATGTCCCACGATGCCATCGAGATGGTGTGTGTCTCCGGTGCCAATCAGACCCAGCCCCACGCGCTGGTGATGCTGGCCGAGGAGTCCCGGCCGAAAATGGCGGATGAAGCCTTCCGTAAGGAAATCGAAGAGAGCTTCAAGAAGCTGATTGCCGATGTGAACAAGACCGTGGATCCCCACGAACAGCTGGCGTTTATCACCGTAATGAGCGACGAGTGGTCGATCGAGAACAGCTTCCTCACGCCGACCATGAAGCTCAAGCGCAATGTGGTTGAGGATGCGTATCAGGAGCAAGTGGAGAACTGGTATGCACAGCGTCAGCCGGTTATCTGGCAGTAAAACGCCCGATTCAAAATGAAGATGTTATGGCCCGGCTCTGCCGGGCTTTTTTGTGCCGGAAAAAACCGACGTAAGTCGCATAGGGAAAAGGAGTAAGCGGGCCTAAACTGGATGAATATCAGGAGGATGTTATGAGCCAGTTGTCCCTTTTCCAGAAGCGTATCCAGGACGAAATTCCCCTTTCCCGGGCGTTGGGGATTCAATTGCATTCCTGGGATGGCCATTCGCTGCTGCTCAGTGCGCCGCTGGAACCCAACAAGAACCACCAGGGTACGGGGTTCGGAGGCAGCGTGTACTCTGCGGCGGTTACTGCGGCCTGGGGCCTGACTGAATTGGCACTATGGGATCTTGGCTTAAAGGGCAATGTGGTGGTGCAGAGCGGGAATATCGACTACCTCGAGCCCGTGTCTTCCGATTTCTATGTGATCTGCCGCCTGCCCGGTGAGGAGGTACCGGAACGTTTTCGCAAGAGTCTGGCCCGGCATGGCAAGGGTCGGCTGGATCTGACGGCAGAGGTTTTTTGCGGCGAACCAAACACAATGCCTGAGGGGGATCCTGTGGCGGTTTTCCAGGGGCGGTTCGTGGTTCAGGATGTGAAATCCCGGGTAACGTTCTGAGCTGGTCAGGCAATTGACCGGCTGTTGGAGATTGAGCGGCTCATCAGAATAATCGGAATGATGCCAGCCAGAACAATAATCAGGGCGGGCAGGGCGCTGTGGTACAGGCGCTCGTCAGAGGCGAACTGGTACACGTAGGTCGCCAGTGTCTCGAAGTTGAACGGCCTGAGTATCAGGGTGGCCGGCAATTCCTTCATGCAATCGACGAAAACCACCAGGGCCGCTGTTACCAATGTGCCTCGCAACATTGGCAAGTGAACCCTGACCAGGGTGTTGCCCGGGGTGTGGCCCAGAGAGCGGGACGCCATGTCCATGCTCGGGGTAATCTTCTGCAACGCACTCTCCACGCTACCGGCCGAAACGGCAAGGAATCGCACGGTGTAGGCAAACACCAGGGCGAAGGCCGAGCCACTCAGTAACAGGCCCGTGCTGATTCCGAATACGTCCCGCATCAGGCTATCCAGCCAGTTGTCAAAACCTGCCAGGGGCACAATCACACCAACAGCCAGCACGGCGCCGGGCATGGCATAGCCCAGGCTGGAAAGGCGCATCAGTACCTGCATCTTGCGGGTGTTGTGCAGTCGGCGGCTGTAGGCGAGCGTGACACCAATCAGCAGAGTGGTGAGGGCTGCCGTGCCAGAGAGGAAAAGGCTGTTGAAGGTGTTTCGGACAAAATCCGGGTTCCAGCTTTCACCGAAGTATTCCCACGCATAGAGCCCGAGGGTTGCACCGGGAATCACGAAACCGAACAGAACCGGTAAGGCGCAAACCGCTACGCAAATCATCTGGCGCGGGAAGGACATGGTGAAGCGCTGGATCGGCTCACGGTTGTCCCGCGCTGCGAACTGTTGCTGGCGTCTGCGGGAATACCGTTCCAGGGTAACCAGGATCACCACGAAGATCAGCATTGTGGTGGCTATTTGAGCTGCCCCGCCGAGGTTGCCGAGGTTCATCCAGGTATCAAACAGGCCAGCGGTCAGGGTCTGGACGGCAAAGAAGTCCACGGTACCAAAATCGTTCAGGGTTTCCATCAGCACCAGGGAAAGGCCGACGGCTACCGCCGGTCGGGCGATGGGCAGAACCACCCTGAAGAACGTGCTCAGCGCGGAGTGGCCGAGACTGCGGCTGACCGCGAACAGAGACGGGGACTGTTCCAGAAAGGCGGCGCGGGCCAGAAGGTAAACGTAGGGATACAAGACCAGCCCGATCATCAGCGTGGCGCCTTCGAGGCTGCGAATTTCCGGGAACCAGTAGTCTGCGGCACTGCTCCAGCCGAACAGGTCTCTCAAGGCACCCTGAACGGGGCCAGCGTAGTCCAGGAGACTTGTGTACACATAGGCAATAACGTAGGCGGGCACTGCAAATGGTAGCAGCATCGCCCACTCAAAGAATTTGCGGCCCGGGAACTCGCACATGGTGACCGCCCAGGCCGACGCAAGGCCTATAACCAGGGTAAGGGCGCCCACCCCAATCATCAGTTTGAGCGTGGTTGTCAGGTACCGGGGAAGGGTGGTTTCGATCAGGTGTGGCCAGATGTTCTCTTCGGGAAAAAACGCCAGAAAAATAACGGAGAGAACCGGAAGGGCGACGATGGCGGTGGTCAGTAGTGCGCTGATCATCCATTTTGGAGAGGTACGCTTAGCCAGCAGGGGCTGGGATAGCCCTGGATTAACGCTGGTTGCGGCCTCGCTCATAGTGTCCCTGCGCCTGGATGTGGAGTCTGTCCAATTGAAGGCTGCAGATTGTAGTCACCTGACCTGATGCCTGCAACGACTGGTGTCATACCGGAAGAGGGAAGCGCCCGCCAAAGGGCATGTGAGGGTGGTCAAACCACCCTCACTGTTGGCGATTACTCGCCGTCGTAATCGACGCGGTCAACCAGTTTGACTGCGGCGTTGCGGTTATCTGCAATCTCCTGCAGTGACAGGTTGTCGGGATTGATCTCACCCCACTCGGCAACCAGTCCGGAAGGCTTGACTTCCGGGTTTGCCGGGTATTCCGTGTTTGCCTCGGCGTAGATACGCTGGGCTTTCGGTGAAGACAGGAATTCCATCAGTTTGATGGCGTTCTCGCGGTTAGGCGCGCTCTTGGTCAGTGAAATACCACTGATATTCACGTGAGTGCCCCGGCCTTCGGCGTTCGGAAATACAAGCCGTACCTGCTCGGCAATTGGCCGCTGGTTCTCATCCTGCAGCATGTTGCCATAGTAGTAGCTGTTGCCAATGGAGACGTCGCATACGCCCTCGGCAATAGCCTTGATCTGGTCGCGGTCGCCACCCTGGGGTTTGCGGGCCAGATTGTCTTTCAGGCCTTCCAGCCACTTCTCGGTTTCGGCTTCACCATGGTGTGCGATCATGGAGGAGAACAGGGCGATGTTGTATGGGTGCTTGCCGCTGCGAGTACAGATACGGTTGTTCCACTTGTCGTCTGCCAGTTGCTCGTAGGTGGTGATCTCACCTTCTTCCACGCGGTCCTTGGACACGAAAATCAGGCGCCCGCGGGTGGTAAGGGCAAACCACTTGCCCTCGGGATGGCGCAGGTTTTCCGGAATGTTCTCTACCAGAGTCTCGTTGTCGACGTTCTGAACGAGATCACGTTCTACCAGCTCGTTGAGGCGGGAAATATCAACGGTCATTACCAAATCTGCCGGGCTGTTGCGACCCTCGCGCTCCAGTCGCTCGGCCAGACCCTGTTTGGCAAAGACCACGTTGCTCTGGATGCCGGTTTCCTGTTCAAAAGCGTTCAGCAGGGGTTCGAGCAGATATGCCTGACGGTATGAGTAGATATTGACCTCGCCATCTGCGGAGGCGGCCATGGGCATGGCAGAGAGGGCGATTGCTGCGGTAGCAGCCAGTTTCATTCGCATATTCCCATCCTTTCGGGTGTTTCCGGTATTAATTTGCCTTTGCCAGGATCGGCAAGTTTTTAAAAACGCCAACCATTCTCATTTCCATTGACTCCAGAGTCAATCTCTCCGTTGGCATATTTTTCTGAAAATGGTGTTATGCTTCGGAAGACTATAAAAACTATGCAAAAAGTAGTGGAATCCTCAAATGGATGGGAACGATCGAAGAGAGCACATACGCACGGCAATGAGTGCGAAAGTAAAGGTGGTTCACGAGGAGCTGGGCGAGTTCATATTCTCGACCCGCGATATCTCCGACGGCGGTGTTTTCATCGTTGTGGACACTGAGCCATTTGCGCCAAACCTCGGCGACACAGTTACCGTGCAGGTGCAGGGGCTACCTGTTCCAGCACCGATACTTGAAATGGTGGTCGTGCGCAAAACCAACGACGGGTACGGCCTCCAGTTTGATCAAAATGGTGACTGATAGACGGATTGAATGCCCCTGCCGTGGATAATGGCAGTGTTCAACCAACCGCTGTCAGGGATGCAACAGCCAGATGATCTTTTCAGTCTTTTCCAGAGCTTACAAGCCAATTATTGCAAGCCTTGTCCTGGTTTCCGTATCGGGCTGTGCGAGCTATTACTCACATTTTGCGATGTTTCCGGCTGAGAATTCATCCGGTGAGCCAAGACACGTGCGGCTGTCCTGGCAAAGCGCGGAGTATCCTGGTTGGTGGTTTGCCGGCGATAAAGCCACGCCCGTGAAGCTGGAAACCCAGTGCAGCGACCGTGTCTGGCGCCTCCGCGATGACGAAGAGGCGAGTGCCTGCGGCGAGGGTATTCGTGCCTGTGGCGAAGCGGGCCGGGATCTGGTGGCGCAGACGGGCCAGCCGGCAAGCGGCTCAACCCGCTGCATGTCTATCAATCCGGCGGATCCGGATGCCCGTATTGCAGAAATAGAAGGGAAACTGGAGTTGCTGGTGTCCTGTAGTCCTGCCGTCGTGGAAGAGGGTGAGGGTGATGACGCCCTGAACCTTGACTATCTGCGAGCATCATCAGTTCCGTACACGGTTTATGTCCGGAAGGCGCCGCGGGGTTCAATGCGGTCCCGATTGCCTGAATTTGATGAATCGGTATGTGACGCAGAGTGACACTTTCTGACGTTGATATGTGACTTCCATCACGTTGCTACATTTTGTTTCCTGTTGAACATTAGCGTTACGTTTTGTCGCGTTTGGGTTACCTGGCGATACGATATTGTAATTGTGTCTTCCGGCGGTTCGGTCAGAATGGTAGCTATCGAAAAGTTTGTTGTGTGAGGTGGCCCGTGGGTGTCCAACAGAAAAAAGTCGCAGTTCATGATCTGGAAGTGGGCATGTTCGTGTCTGATCTGGACAGGCCATGGCATCAGACCCCCTTTCCGATTCAGGGTTTCCATATCCGGTCCCAGGATGACATTCGTGCACTGGTATCCCACTGCAAATGGGTTCTGGTCGATGTGGCGGAAGCAAGGGAATCCAAAGAGGTAAAAGGCGGAAGCAAGCCGGCTTTCGGAACATTGCAAGGCAAGCGCAGGGGTGGGCGGGAGCAACTCCAGTTGCCGCCCCTGAGTATTCGCGAGCCAGTGACGTATGAAACCGTTACCAGTCTCAAGAAGGAAATGAAAACCTCAAAGCGCCTGCTTGACGATATGGAAGGCGCGCTGGATCAGCTTTTCGAGACACTTCGTGCCGATGGCGTGCCCGATCTCCGGCCGATCGCTGCGATCACCAGCAAAATGGTGAGTAGCGTTGTTCGCCAGCCAGACGCTCTATTGTGGCTCAGTCGCACCCGTGCCCACGATAGCTACCTGTACCGGCATGCATTGAATACCTCTGTCTGGGCCCTGGTGTGTGGACGCCATCTCGGGTTGAACGAGGGGCTGCTGAACCATTTGGGCCTGGGTTGCCTGCTGTCCCAGGTGGGCAAGACCACGCTGCCTGCCGAGTTGCTGGCGCGGGAAGGCCAGTTAAGCTCAGAGGAGTATCTGACCTACCGGAGTTACGTTGGCCGTGGAGTCAGGATGCTTGAAAACGGCGGGCTCTCCCGTGCCGTGCTGAGTGTGGTTCAGGGGCATCGGGAACGTCATAACGGTTCCGGCTTTCCGGAGGGTGTCCGCGGCGATCGGATTCCATTGCTGGCCAAGGTTGCCGGTATCGCGGAATTTTTCGAATCGTTGATAGCGCCCCGGTCTCATGCCGAGCCGATGACACCGGCAAAAGCGGTCACGCTGCTCTATGAGATGCGCAATATCGAGTTCCAGGAGGACCTGGTCGAGAATTTCATCCAGGCGATCGGTATCTATCCCACCGGGAGTCTGGTCGAGCTGACCGATGGTCAGCGCGGTATTGTGGTTTCCCATTCCCCTGAGCGCCGTTTGTGGCCGCGGGTAATGGTAATGACCGATGCTGCCTCAAGGCCGTTGAAAACAGCCAAAATTATTGATCTGGCCAGATATAACGAAGGCAAGGAAGCGCCAGAAACCGTGCGGGTTCGCGATTGTCTGCCGCACGGTACGGAAGGCCTCGATCCTTCCTATTACGACGTGACCGGCGTGGAATCACGCTGGAGCCTCTCGGGCCTGATCAGCGGATAAGCACTCGCAGCTGTTTGCGAACCCACCGATAGGTATCCTCCGGACGGAAGCTGAGCAGCAGCTCGGACTCACCGCCGGAGGGACCAGCGACAAAATACTCAACCTCTCCGCTCTGCCAGTCGGCTGAATTTATCTGGATATCCTGCGGGCGTGTGCTGATGGCCTCCAGCTCCGCCAGGGAAAGTCCGCCCCAGATTTTCCGAACCGCAACCTGCTTCAAAGCTGTATCAGTGGCCGGATGACTGGCAACGTCTTCATCCAGGAAATATCGGTTTGCGACGGTTGTACTGATCGCCTTGAGTTCCCGGGTGAGATAGGTCTGGGCATCCTCCGAATCGATGTCTTCCATGGTTCGCACGGCGTTTTCGATTCGGTCCTTTTTGGCCTGCAGGTCTTCACTGTATTCAATGTCAGGATCGCGATCTTCATCATTCTCCGGTCGTGGCGGTGCGTTGTCGATTTCCTCCTGGGTTGGCGGCTCTTCACAGAGTTCATCGTCCTCGGGGTAAAAACAGATCGCGGCAAGCAGCTGGTTGGCGGGGGACATCGGGTTGTTGGCCGTGAATTCGGATTCGCTGACACTGAAATCAATCGGCGCTGTCAGGCCCGGAAGGGCCGCGTTCAACTGCGTAATAACCCGGTCGCGGATATCGATACCGTCGCCCTCAGCGACATTCTGGCTCCAGTTCAGGAGCATCAGGAACCGGGACAGATTCATCAGCGTTGTATTCTCCAGAACGTTTTGCTCAGTCAGCGTGTGGGTGCTCAAACCCTCATCATCCACCATTGGCGTTTGCAGCCCTGTGCGGGTGGTCTCGAAAAATTCGAGCAGGGTTACGTATTGCCTGGCCGGTACATCGCTAACCAGCGGCAGGTCTCCAACCCTGAACGTGAGGGTTTCGCCGGGGTAGTAGCGGAATTCTCCCGCTGTGTTCGTGGTGCCGGACTGACTGGCAGTCTGATAGGAAAGACCGTTAAAACCATTGAAATTGACTCGGCCGGTGCTCCTGTCGTCGCCGGAGCCTCCGCCGTCATCCAGACAGCCGGAGAGAGCAAGTGTGCCCAGCAGGGTGAACGTAAGTCGGGTGCGGTGAACGGATCTCATGGTTGAACGTACATTCCCTTCGTTTCAGCGCGCCTGCACCCGGGGTGCAGCAGCCTCTTTTGTAAATTGTTGTAACCGCATTATAGGGGCGTGATTTGCCTCATATCGGGATTCCTGTCGCAGTTTCCGTTATTGGTCCGGGGATGCCTCCGGCCGATAAGGGCCTTGAAATCAGCGACTTTGTCACAATAAATAGCAATCTAAATTCTGGCTGGCGGCGAGGGCCGTTCATTGCCGTTTTTCACCGAATCGGGATGAGTTATGACCAATGCACTGGAAATTGAGGGCCTCACCAAAACCTATGGTGACGGCTTCAAGGCTCTCAAGGGGATTGATCTGCACGTCGCCGAGGGGGACTTCTTCGCCTTGCTGGGGCCCAATGGGGCCGGCAAATCGACCACCCTGGGCATTGTTTGCTCCCTGGTAAACAAAACAGCGGGAAAGGTGCGGGTGTTCGGATATGACACCGACACCCATCTCTCGGATGCCAAGTTGAACCTTGGTGTTGTGCCGCAGGAGTTCAACTTCAACCAGTTCGAAAAGGTCTTCGACATTGTCACCACCCAGGCCGGCTACTACGGAATTCCTCTTAAACAGGCCTCGGCGTCGGCTGAAAAGTATCTGAAAAAGCTCGGACTCTGGGAGAAGCGGGACACCCCGGCACGCATGCTCTCCGGAGGTATGAAGCGTCGTCTGATGATTGCCCGGGCCCTGGTTCATGAGCCCAAACTGTTGATCCTGGACGAGCCGACTGCTGGCGTAGATATTGAACTTCGCCGGTCCATGTGGACCTTTCTGGAAGAAATGAATCGTCAGGGCACCACCATTATCCTGACGACCCATTATCTGGAGGAAGCGGAAGCCCTTTGCCGCAATATTGCCATTATTGATCACGGCAAGATTCTGAAAAACACCAGCAAAAAGGCCCTGCTGCAGCAACTGAGCCTGGAAACCTTTGTTCTGGACACCGAGAAGACCCTTGATGCCGCGCCTGAACTGAATGGTTTCCCGACTCGATTGGACGGAGAAGGTGCTCTCGAGGTGGAAGTGCAGAAAGGGCAGGGGCTCAACCAGGTGTTCGTGGAGCTTGAACGGTTGGGCATCAAAGTGGTCAGCATGAGGACCAAGGCCAACCGGCTGGAGGAACTGTTTATTCGCATGGTCGAAGAGAATGCTGCGGAGTCAACTCAAACCGTGGAGGGTGCAGCATGACTCCACAAGCGCTCTTCACCGCCTTTAGTACCATCGTTGTCCGGGAGATACGGCGGTTTACCCGCATCTGGGCGCAAACCCTGTTGCCGCCCGCGGTCACCATGACCCTGTATTTCATTATTTTCGGCAACCTCATCGGCTCCCGAATTGGGGAGATGGGCGGCTTCGACTACATGTCTTTCATTGTGCCGGGGCTGATCATGATGTCGGTGATCACCAGTTCCTACGCCAATGTGGTGTCTTCATTTTTCTCCATGAAGTTCCAGCGCAGTATCGAGGAGCTTCTGGTGTCGCCGGTGCCGAACTGGGTGATCCTGGCCGGCTATGTGACAGGTGGCATGGCGCGAGGCCTTGGCATCGGGCTGATTGTCACGCTGTTGTCACTGGCGTTTACCCGCCTGTCCATCCACAACTTGCCAATGATGGTTCTGACGGTATTTCTGACTTCGGCACTGTTTGCCCTGGGTGGCTTTATCAACGCCATGTTGGCGACCAAGTTTGATGACATCTCCATTGTGCCCACGTTCGTATTGACGCCGTTGACGTATCTGGGCGGCGTGTTCTACAGCATCGATTTACTGCCGGGGTTCTGGCAGGGCGTATCCATGGCCAACCCTATCCTCTACATGGTCAACGGCTTCCGGTACGGCATTCTGGGCGTGTCAGACGTTAATCCGTTTGTTTCTCTTGGTATGATTCTGGTTTTCATCTCCGTACTGGCATTCATCGCTCTCAGAATGCTGGCGCGTGGTAAAGGCATTCGCCACTGATTTCAGGAACCACTATGGCACTTAACGACGCTCCGCTTGGCAAGACAAGCGACTACCCGGACAGCTACGATCCTGGGCTGCTTTTCCCGGTGGCGAGAGAGGAAAATCGCCGCCGCATTGGTCTGGAGGATGGCCGTTGGCCTTGGTTTGGCGAGGATCTGTGGCAGGCCTGGGAAATCTCCTGGCTGCGTCCAAGCGGCGTGCCGGAAGTGGCCTGGGCGGAGATTGTTTTTCCGGCGGCCTCGCCCGCAATCATTGAGTCCAAATCGCTCAAGCTGTACCTGAACTCGTTGAACCAGGCGGTCTACTCTTCTCGGGAGCAGGTCGCGGAGGTGATTACCCAGGATCTTTCCAGCGCCTGCGGCGGTGCTGTTCAGGTGAATCTGTTGAGCGTCGACGAATCCGGTGAAGCGATTGGCCGGCCGGAGGGCTTCGAGCTCATTGATGACGAGCCGGTCAGCGAAGTGGTTTTTGAATACGCGCCTGAGGCGCTTTCAGCGAGTGGGGAGGTGGTGACAGAACGGCTCTGCTCCCATCTGCTGAAGAGCAACTGCCCGGTAACCGGTCAGCCTGACTGGGCGACACTCCTCATAAGCTACACCGGACCGAAAATCGATCGGGGCGGTTTGTTGCGTTACGTGGTGGGCTTCCGGCAGAAACAGGATTTCCACGAGCATTGCGTGGAAACCGTGTTTACCGATCTGATGGGGCGGTGCAACCCGGAGTCGCTTACCGTGGTTGCCCGGTATACACGGCGGGGCGGGCTGGATATAAATCCGTGGCGAAGCACGGAAACCGGCGGGGATGCCGGCCCAAGGTTGATACGTCAGTAGCAGGATTCTGTTTGAGCGCAGGGAAGCGCCTCAGGAAACATCCTCTTCCCGCCGCAGGCGATCTGCAGCATCTTCCAGAGCGGTCAGGATGGCCTGCCGCTCTTTCTCGGTGATCTTGTCCGAATCGAGATACATGGCGAAGCCGCTATGTTCGTGTTCCAGGAAGCTTCGGTTGGGCCCCATGTCGCGCCGGAAGTCGACCACTTCGTAAATTGGCACCGGCTTGACAAAGCCCTTCACGGTAATCTCGCCCTTGTCTCTGCACATGATCTTGTCCTTGATCAGCGCGAAGGTTTCGTAGGAAACGAGGATTTCGCCCGGCTCCGCCAGGGACTCAAGCCGGCTGGCCAGGTTTACTTCCTTGCCGATAATCGTGTAATCCATCCGGTTCTCGGCGCCAAAGTTACCAACCGTTGTATAACCGGTGCTTATTCCCATGCGGATTTCCAGCGGGGTCTTGATGCCCTGGCTGCGCCATTTCTGCCGCATGATTTTCATATGCTTGCGCATCTCGATGGCCATGGAGACACAGGCAAATGCGTCCTCCCTCTGGCCACGGCTGGTTGGATCGCCAAAGAACACCATGATGGAATCACCAACGAACTTGTCGATGGTGCCGCCATACTTGAGAGCAACTTCCGACATTTCATTGAAGTAGTGATTCAGCAGTTCGGTCAGTGCTTCGGGTTCCATTTCCTCAGACAATTCGGTGAAGCCTTTGATGTCAGAGAAAAACACCGCCAGTTTCTTGCGCTGGGTTTCCAGTCTCACGTCCCGCTCACCGGTGAAGATCGACTGCCAGACTTGAGGCGAGAGATATTTGGACAGTTTGTGTGAAAGCGCGATGGACTGCTCCCGCTGGTTCTGGATCTGGGTCTTTGCCAGCATCAACGCCCGTGCCTGCTGGTGGGAATAGTAAGCCGTAACGCAAATATAAAGCCCGGTGGATAAAATCGACACGATGCTGGTCAGCAGGGGCGAGTGTGGTCCGTCTGCCGGGCCGACGATCGCAACCGCCCCCGCAATGGAGGCCGCCATGAAGCCGGTGCCCAGGACCCACTGACGGATACCACCAACAATCAGGCAACTGAACATCAGCATCAGTGCAACGGCGAGGGAGGGGATGACGATCAGCCCGATGCAACCAATGAAAGCGCCACCAACCACGCAATCAAATATCAGCATTTTCTGACGGATGCGTGGCGAATTCCTGAGGAAAGTGCGGCGAGTCAGGGCATGGGCGATGTGGGGCCAGGTGAGGGCCCCGGCAACCAGCCAGAGAAGCCATTGCGGAAAGGCGCCCTGGAGAACGCCGGTTACGATAATGGCGGCGGTTGAGGTGTATGCCAGTACCCGGCCATTGTAATCGGGCATCGGGGGAATGGCGATCGGGTTGCCCGCCGCCTCGGACGAGAGGGCTCTGCCAGCTGAGCTACTGGCATTACGCAGGTCTGCCGGGGCACTCATCATTTCAGAAACGGATCCTGCCAATGAGCATGTCGCGGAACATGACCCAGTCACCCATAAGGCTGTACAGTGGATATTTGAAGGTAGCGGGGCGATTTTTTTCAAACTTGAAATGACCAACCCACGCAAAGCCATAGCCTATGACCGGCAAGGCCAGAAGCCACAACAGCTTGCCCGAAGCCAGAGCCCATACGGCGACTATCAGGACCAGGAGACTTCCAGCGAAATGCAAACGGCGACAGGTGACGTCGCTGTGCTCTTCGAGGTAGTACGGATAAAATTCGGAAAAGTTATTGAAGGTTTGCTGGTTGCTCATTGTGTTGCCACTCAACGTTGTACGACCGCGTCATTTATAATTGTTGGTAGACCCGACTACGACTAAAGGTTAACAGCATTACGTAGAACCCACAATTCACAGCCATGAATTGTGTTCGTACCTATATTTCAACAGTCTTTAAACAGCGAGCAGATATGACCGCAGTTACCGATTTCCTCCTGAACCGCTCCTCTGAACCGAGGCTGGAATCACCCGCGCCGGATTCGACAACCCTCGAAAGGGCCTTTTCCTGCGCGGCGCGTGCACCGGACCATGCACTGCTCAGGCCCTGGCGCTATCTGGTGATCGAGGGTAAAGGCCTTGAAGCCCTGGGAGAGCTGTTTGCGTCCACCTGTGCCAATAACAGCGATGAGAAAGAAATCGAGAAGCTCCGGCGTGCCCCCCTTCGCGCACCCATGGTCATAGTTGGTATCGCGTCGCCGAGGACGCATCCCAAAGTACCGGAAATCGAGCAGGTCATGTCGGCAGCTGCCGGCATGAGTTTTGTTGAGCTTGCCCTTCAGGATGCCGGTTTCGGCGTGATGTGGAGAACAGGCGGCGTTGCCTACCACTCCTCGGTTCACCAGGGGTTGGGCCTGGAAGAGCATGAACAGATTGTTGGCTTTCTCTACACCGGTACGGTCTCGGCATCCAAGCCGTCTGTGCCCAGACCGGCGGTGGACGAGTTTGTGAGTCATTGGCCCTGAGACCTTGTTGAATACCCCCGGCTTCTGCCGGGGGAAGCAGCTTGCCGCTTTTTCTTGCCCTTTTCCTTTCTCCTTTCCCGTAACCGCTACTCGGATTCTCTGCAGGGCCTGCCAACACTGGGTTTCCTGACAAATTAACACCTGACCATAAATCTGGCATTCAGCTTGCTTTAGTCCTGTCAAAGAGCACAGCCGGCAAAAACAGCTCGGCATACCAGTGCAGTTTTCGGGAGGCAACATGGCAATTACGTTTGATTCGGCTCTGGGCATTCATCAACACGCGGTTGAAGCGCGTGTTAAACGCGCCGAAGTTCTGGCAAACAACCTGGCAAACGCCGACACCCCGGGTTTCAAGGCGCGGGATCTGGATTTCCAGGCCATGATGCAGAAGGCCCAGGAGCAGGTCAGCGGATTCCAGATGGCCAAAACCCATGACGCGCACATGGATACCTCGCCATCGGCGTCGGAAAGCGATTTGATGTATCGGGTTCCCCATCAGCCGTCGGTTGACGGCAATACGGTAGACGCCCAGCAGGAGCAGACCCGGTTTATGCGCAACGCCATGGATTTCCAGGCCAGCTTCCAGTTTTTGAACAGCAAGTTCAGCGGTTTGACCAAAGCCCTCAAGGGCGAATAAGCCGCAGTCACAGGATTAGCGAAGGAGAATTTTCATGTCACTGGGCAGCATTTTTGACATCGCCGGTTCCGGCATGACCGCGCAATCACTGCGGCTGAATACAACCGCGTCCAACATTGCCAATGCAGAAACGGCAAGTTCCAGCACGGGGGAAACCTATCGCGCCAGGAAGCCGGTTTTCTCGGCGATTCAGCAGTCTCTGATGAATCCCGGGCAGGGAGGCTTGCCCATGGCTGCCGATGAGGGGCCGGGCGCCGGCGTGAGGGTTGACGGTATTGTCGAAAGTGATGCGGAGCTGCAGATGCGCTACGAGCCCCATCACCCGGCGGCCAACGAGGACGGCTACGTCTACTACCCCAATGTGAATGTGGTTGAAGAGATGGCGGACATGATGTCGTCGTCCAGAAGTTTCCAGATGAATGTGGATGTCATGAACACAGCCAAGTCCATGATGCAGCGCATTCTGACTCTCGGTCAGCAGTAACAGGGTGAGGAGCACAACATGACTGCAGTAAATGCAACAGACGCGTCGGATGTTCTGAGCCAGTACCAGCTGAAGCAACAGAATGGCGGCCAGGGCACCAGCGAGTTGGGTCGGAACGAGTTCATGGAACTGATGCTGGCCCAGCTGAAGAACCAGAACCCGCTGGAACCCCAGGACAACGGTGAATTCATCTCCCAACTGGCCCAGTTCAGCTCGCTGGAGGAAATGCAGAACCTTTCCGGTACGGTTGAGGATGTGGTGGGTCAGTTCCGTTCCAGCCAGGCGCTGCAGGCCTCTGCCATGGTCGGCAAAACCGTGCTTGCCCCTTCCCAGATCGGGGTTCTGGGTGCGGACGGTGAGATCAGCGGCACCGTTGAAGTGCCGGCATCGACCGGTGGCCTTCGGCTTTCGATTCAGGGTCAGAATGGTGAGCGGGTTCGCCAGATCGACATGGGTAGTAGTCCGGCAGGGGTGACCTCGTTCCGCTGGGATGGCCAGGACGGCAACGGCAATCCCTTGCCGCCGGGCGCCTACCGGATTGTGGCCGAGGCTTCCTACCCGGATGGGCCGCAGCAGTTGGGTACGATGGTAAGTGCCAATGTTGACAGCGTGTCCCTGGGCCAGGGTGGCTCCATTACCCTGAATCTTGCAGGCATGGGCTCCATCGCCCTGTCTGATGTAAAACAAATTAACTGATACCGGTGAAACACCAAGGGGTGAACCATGGGATTTAATACGGGTTTGAGTGGCCTTCGCGCGGCATCGGTGGATCTGGACGTCACCGGCAACAACATTGCCAACGCCAGTACCGTTGGTTTCAAGGGCAGCAAGGCCCAGTTTGGCGATCTATACGCCAGCGGTTTCCTGAGCGCAGGCACCAACCCGATCGGCGACGGTGTCCGGGTTCAGGACGTTAAGCAGTCTTTTGGGCAGGGCAACATCAGCTTCACTGACAATGGCCTGGACATGGCGATTGCCGGCGATGGTTTCTTTATCCTGAACAACGGCGGCGAGATTCGTTATTCCCGCGCAGGACAGTTCGGCATTGATAAGGAAGGCTATGTAACGAACAACCAGAATATGCGGGTACAGGGATACACCGCGGACGAGGACGGCAACTTGTCTGGCATCCGGGGAGATTTGCAGATTGCAACAGACAACCTGGCTCCGAGAAGGACGACAAACCTCGACTCCGATCTGAATCTTGATTCCAGGGAGTCCGTGCTGGAAACCCGTGTTTGGGATGTCGGGCCTCTCACTCTTGCTTCCATACAGGGCGAGAGCTTTGATGTGCAGTATTCGGACGGCTCGCCTGCCTTCAACGTGAATATTGACCCTGCAGCCAGTGCCCGTGAAGCGGCCTCCACTATCAACGATGCGCCTGGATTGAGTGCTTCGGCCACAACGACGGCGACTTTTGACGGCACGCCGGCTCTTGATGACGCCTTCATCTCTGGCGCCAGTTCGTTTTCATTCAGCCTCGATATCAATGGATCGCCGCTGACCTTGGACACGTCAAATATCAATTCCCTGCAGGATCTGGTTGATTCAATCAACAACTCCAGCGAGACCGCAATTTCCGCTTCGATTGTCACCGGAGGCGGGGGCAGCGATGTTCTGCGAGTGATTCATAACCAGGGTGAGACGCTCGACTTTACCTTTGCCGATGGCAATGGCAACGGCGATACCGGCACCGTCGAAGGTGATGTGAACGTGACTGCGGACCGGTCGGTGGCGGGAATCACATCAACCACCGCTGACAATGATTTTGAGGTTGCGTTCAACGCGTCGCCAATCCGCGTCACCAATCAATTCAATCCGCTGGATCAGCGTACCTATAACCACGCTACATCCACCACGATCTACGACAGCCTGGGTAATTCCCACGAACTCACACAGTTCTTTGTGAAGAATCCGTCCCCAGGCAATGGTGTCGGGGTGAGCGAATGGTCGGTGTATGCCCAGATTGATGGCGAGTTTGTTGGTGGCACCGACGTGACTCCCTACACTGCAAGATTCGATCAGGACGGTGCTCTTCAGTCGATCGATGGCGACCCCAGTGGCGAAATCGTTATTGATGACTGGATACCCAAAGACAGCGACGGCCAGCCAAATGGGGCGGATGGCCCTCCTGCTGCCGGCGAGGTGGTAGTAACACCCATTCCTGAGCCACCGACAACATCGGCTTTTGTGATCAATCTCAGTGGCACAACGCAATATGGCGCTGCGTTTGGCGTGAACGACCAACAGCAGAATGGCTATACCACTGGCCGGCTTTCTGGTCTGGACGTATCGGATCAAGGTGTTCTGTTTGCCCGATACACCAACGGCCAATCCCAGGCTCTGGGCCAGGTCGCGTTGGCCTCGTTCAATAACACCAACGGTCTGTCTCCCGTAGGCGATACGTCTTGGGTGGAAACGTTCGAATCCGGTCAGCCGATCATAGGTGCCCCGGATACCGGCACGCTGGGTTCTATCAAGGCCAGCTCGGTGGAGGAATCCAACGTGGACTTGTCGGCGGAACTGGTTAACCTGATCATCGCCCAGCGGAACTATCAGGCCAACGCCAAGACCATTGAAACCTCCGATGCGGTCACCCAGACCATCATCAACCTCCGTTAATCCCGCATTTTAGCGAAAATGGCATGACTCCTGCAGGAAGACTGGAAACAGTCAAAATTCCGGCAGGAGTTTTCCCATGGACAAAGCCCTCTACATCGGTATGTCTGGCGCCAAGCAGAATATGCTGGCCCAGCAGGCCCATGCCAATAACCTGGCGAACGTCAGTACCACCGGCTTCAAAAAAGACTTCGCCCAGGCCCGCAGTATGCCTGTCTACGGGGAACACCACCCGACTCGTGCCTATGCCATGACAGAGAGGCCTGGCACGGACCTGTCCGCCGGGGCATTGATGGAAACCGGGCGCAAACTGGATGTGGCTGTGGAAGGTGAGGGATGGCTTGCCATTCAGAACGATCAGGGCGAGGAAGTCTTCACCCGTAGTGGCAGTCTCCAGGTGGATGTCAACGGCCTGGTGCGGCTTGCCAATGGCGAACTGGTGCTTGGTAACGGTGGGCCGGTCGCGCTGCCTCCTTTTGACAATGTCGAGATTGGCGCCGATGGCACTGTCTCAATTGTTCCTGTCGGTGGGCCACCGGACCAGCTGGTTGAAGTGGACCGGCTGAAGCTGGTCAGCCCGCCGCCGGAAGCCCTCGAGAAAGGTCTTGACGGACACATGCGCCGAAAGCCGGATCAGGCTCTGGATGGGCCCGAGCCACCGGATGCAAACCAGCGGGTTGCCTCAGGATTCCTTGAAAGCTCCAACGTGAACGCGGTGGAAGAGATGATCTCCAACCTCCAGCTGTCCCGGCAATACGAGATGCAGGTGAAGGTAATGACCACTGCGAACGAGAATTCCGAAGCAACGGCACGGCTGTTGCAGAACCTTTAAGTAACGACTGAACACATTGGCCTGGCGGGCCTGAAGCGGCAAAAAATGGCCGCCTGACAGCCCCCGGCAAGGAGTAAGCAGCATGCATCCAGCACTATGGGTCAGCAAGACCGGGTTGAGCGCTCAGGACACCAACATGTCCACCATTTCCAACAACCTGGCGAACGTCAACACCACTGGCTTCAAGCGGGACAGAGCCGTGTTTCAGGATCTTCTGTACCAGATCAACCGGCAGCCGGGTGGTCTGACAACCCAGAACTCGGAACTGCCTTCTGGCCTGCAGTTGGGCACCGGTGTGCGGGTTGTGGGTACGGCCAAGCAATTTTCCCAGGGCAACCTGCAGATTACCGAGCAGCCCCTGGACATGGCCATCAATGGCCGTGGCTTCCTGCAGGTGCAGTTGCCTGATGGCCAGATCGCTTACACCCGCGACGGCCAGTTCCAGCTCAACGCTGATGGCGATGTGGTGAACCCGGATGGCTACCCTCTGGAGCCCGCCATCAACGTGCCGGAGAACGCCACCAATATCACCATTGGTAAAGATGGCACCGTGACGGCGGTAACGGACGATCAGGCAGCACCGGTAAACCTGGGCCAGATTACGTTGGTGGATTTCATCAACCCCCAGGGCCTGCAGGCCATCGGCAACAACCTGTTCAAGGCGACCAACGCGAGTGGCGATCCTGCCGAAGGTGAACCCGGGCTGGCCGGACTCGGCAGTATCGAGCAGGGCTCCGTGGAGTCGTCCAACGTTGAGGTGGTGGAGGAGCTGGTGAACATGATTACCACCCAGCGTGCCTACGAGATGAACTCGAAAGTGGTTTCCACAACCGACCAGATGCTCCAGTTCATCACTCAGAACATCGGCTAATGCGGCCAGAGGTGAGGTCATGAAACTGATGACAACCCATAGGACAGTGCGAAGCGCCAGCACTCTGGTGATTGTGATGCTTCTGATCCTGTTGCAGGGGTGCACAGCGATGAGTCGCCCGCGGGCAGTTCCGGATGACCCGGAGTTTGCGCCGGTTCGCCCCCAGGCCATGATGCAGCGTGATAGCGCTTCGGGGTCTATTTACCAGGTCTCCCGAAACTACAACTTCTACGGCGATACCGTGGCGTTGAACGTGGGTGATGTGCTGACCGTGAATCTGCAGGAATCCACCAGCGCCAGCAAAAATGCCGAGACCAGCATCACCAAGGACAATGAAACGACCTTGCCGAACCCGACCATTCTGGGCAAGGACAACTTTGGGATAAACACGTCGTTCAACCACGAGCGGGATTTCCAGGGCGCGGCAGAAGCAGATCAGAGCAACAGCCTCGCCGGCAGCATCACGGTTACGGTGACCGAAGTATTGCCTAATGGTGTTCTTCGTATTCGTGGCGAGAAATGGCTGTCGTTGACCAATGGTGATGAATACATCCGCCTGACGGGTCTGGTTCGCCCCCAGGATATCCAGCCTGATAACACGGTGGCATCCAATCGCATTGCGGACGCCCGGTTCGCCTATGGAGGCACTGGTGATTTTGACCAGGCAAACCAGATGGGCTGGCTGGCTCGCTTCTTCAACAGTGAGTGGTGGCCGCTATGAGCTTGCGCCGTGTCATTGTCTGGGTTCTTGCCCTGGCTGTGGTTTCCGCCCCGGTATTGGCGGATCGCCTGAAGGATCTTTCCCGAATCAAGGGTGTCCGCAACAACCAGTTGGTGGGGTATGGCCTGGTGGTTGGTCTTGATGGAACCGGTGACAAGGCGCCGTTTACCAATCAGACCTTCAGGAACATGATGAACCAGTTTGGCGTGACGCTTCCGGAAGGCGTCAACCCGAATCTCGCCAATGTCGCGGCCGTTACGGTGAGTGCGACATTGCCGCCCTTCGCCAAAGCGGGGCAGGAAATCGACATCACTGTGTCGTCCATCGGCAACGCCGACAGTCTGCGCGGCGGAACCTTGCTGATGACGTCACTGAAAGGTGCTGATGGACAGGTCTATGCCATGGCTCAGGGCAGTCTGGTGGTGGGTGGCTTCGGCGCACAGGGGCAGGACGGTTCTCGAATCACCGTGAACGTTCCCAGCGTTGGGCGGATTCCCAATGGTGCCACGATTGAGCGGGAGGTGGCTTCGCCATTCAATCAGGGCGACACCATCACCTTCCATCTGTTGCGCCCGGATTTCACAACGGCTCGCAGGGTGGTCGAGGCTGTTAATGATCGTCTCGGCCCGGATATGGCTTATGCCCACGACGCCACGTCGATTTCCGTCCGCGCACCGCGAGACCCTTCCCAACGGGTCAGCTTTCTGTCGATTCTCGAAAACATCGAGGTTGATCCGGCTCAGGATGCCGCGAAAGTGGTCATCAACAGCCGCACCGGCACCATCGTGGTTGGCCAGAATGTTCAGGTCAGTGCAGCAGCCGTTACTCACGGCAATCTGACGGTGACCATTCAGGAAAACCCCAACGTGGAGCAGCCGAATCCCTTTGCCGGTGGAGACACCGCCATTGAGCAGGATTCCCAGATTGCCATTACCGAGGAGCCGGCACGGATGTTCAAGTTCGGCCCCGCCGTCACCCTGAACGAGATCGTTCAGGCCGTGAATCAGGTGGGTGCGGCGCCGGGTGATGTCATGGCGGTACTTGAAGCCTTGAAACAGGCCGGTGCACTGCGCGCCGAACTGATCGTTATCTAGGTGGCGTGATGCAGGACTACAAGGTTCAACAGGCCCAGGTTTACACCGACTTCAACGGTCTTAATGCGTTGAAGGCCCAGGCTCGCACTGATAAGGAGTCCGCTCTTCGAGAGGTGGCGCGCCAGTTCGAGAGTCTGTTCCTGTCTGAAATGTTGAAGTCCATGCGCAAGGCCGGTGATGTCTTTGCTGAGGGCAACTACCTGAAGAGCAATCAGTCCGAGCTCTACCGGGATATGTTCGACAGCCAGATGAGTCTGACCATGGCTGGGGGCAAGGGCAGTGGCCTTGCGGAGGCACTGGTCCGGCAGTTGAGCAAACAGATTCCCGGCATGAACGATGAAGGAGGCAGGCTCGCTGGCCACAAGGCGAGCCTTGCGGATTACGACCGAAGCCTGCCCGCCCTGAATGCCGAGCTACCCGAGCGGGTTCGGGAGGTAACGTCTTTTGCACAGAAAGCGCCTTCAGCAGTGACGTCGACACCCTCGGACTTGCCGCATCAATTCGAATCTCCGGAGCATTTCGTGGCAGAGCTGCTGCCGGTGGCCGAACGGATTGCCCGGGACTCGGGAATAGACCCGAAACTGATGGTAGCCCAGGCGGCCCTGGAAACAGGCTGGGGCCGGCATATGATCCGTGGGGAGCAGGGCGAGCCCAGTTTTAACCTCTTCGGCATCAAGGCCGACAGCCGCTGGCAGGGTGATGCGGTCTCCATTACCACCACGGAATATCGGGAAGGGCTGCCCATGAAAGAGCAGGCCAACTTCCGGGCCTACAGGGATTACGAATCCAGCTTCCGGGATTATGTCTCTTTCCTGGAATCCAACCCCCGATACCGGGACGTCCTGTCGGTAGCAGACCAGCCTGAGGTTTTCGCAGAGAAGCTGCAGGAAGCCGGCTATGCAACCGACCCCAACTACGGCAACAAGATCCGCCAGATCATGAACCGTGACTCACTGATGACGCTGTCCATGGGCAGTGACGGGATGAAGGAGTAAAGCTTATGGCAGGGCTCATAGGTATTGGTCTGACCGGCATCCTCAGTCAACAGGCCGCACTGAACACCACTGGCAACAATATAACCAACGCCAACACGCCGGGTTACAGCCGCCAGGAAGTGCTGTTTGAAACCCAGGAAGGCCAGCGCACTGGTGCCGGCACCATAGGCAGCGGCGTGAACGTGGCGGACATTCGCCGCCTGGCCAACGAATACCTGGTTCAACAGGTGCGTGAAGACAGCACCCTGTACGGAGAGCAGGAGGCCCTTAATTCGGAGCTGACCAGGCTTGATAACCTGCTCGGGGGTGAATCTACCGGCCTCAGCAATGCACTGAACAACTTTTTTGCGAGCCTTCAGAATGCCGCGGAAGATCCCACTTCCTTGCCACAGCGCCAGTTGGTCCTGAGTGAGGCACAGCAGGTTGTAAACCGTTTCCAGGCCCTGAACCAGGAATTCATCCAGCAGCGGGAATCCATCAAGACCCAGATGCAGCAGGGTGTGAAAGACGCGAATACCCTGCTGAAAAGCATTGCGGAGCTGAACCTGGCGATTTCTGAATCACCCGGCATTGCCCAGGGGCAAATGCCCAATGAATTGTTGGATAAGCGGGATGAGAAACTGCGGCAGCTGTCGGAGCTTATTAGCATAAAAGTCAGCCCGGCAGACGGTAGCCAGGTTAACGTGTCTCTGTCGAACGGTTTGTCCCTGGTGGTTGGCAGTAACGCTTCGACCCTCGGCACCCGGGAAAATGCCGAAGATCCGACACGTCTGGAGTTCACACTGAGCAACGGTGGACGCCTCCTCAATATTGATGAACAGATCACCGGCGGCAAGCTGGGTGGCCTCCTGCGTTTCGATACCGAAGGTCTGAAACCGGCATTCGATGAGCTTGGCAGGATTGCCATTGCCCTCTCCGACACCATGAATCACCAGCATGAAATCGGGATGGATCTGGAGGGCGAACTCGGTGGGCTGTTCTTCACAGATATCAATTCGCTCGAGGCGCAACGGAGCCGCGTGGTCCCCAACGGAAATAACGCGCCCTCGACCAACGGACAGTTGGCCGTCGAGATAACCGACAGTTCGGCGCTTCCGGCAGGCCGCTGGACTCTCCAGTTCAGTGGCGATGGGCGAAGCTACGAGTTGATTGATCAGGGTACTGGAAGAACCGTCAATCAGGGCCGGTTGCCCGATCCGCCCCAGTCTGAGATTTCCATGCCCGGTTTCAACATCCGGGTGGAGGGCGGCACGTTCAATGCCGGAGACAAATATCTGATTCAACCAAGCCGGAATGCGGCGGAGAGCATTGGGCTGGTGGTCAATCGGGAGGAGGATCTGGCTTTCGCAAGTCCGGTTCGTGCTACCACCGGCGATGACAATATCGGAACCGGCAAGATTGATCAGGGCACCATGCTTAACGTCAGGAACCCGTTCACCAACTCCCTGTTGCCCGCGTTCCAATCGACCGGGCAACTGGCGAACGGGCCAATTACCGTAACATTCGACGATCCGGGAACCGGCCTGGTGTTCACGGTTACGGACGGCGGTGGAAACCCGATAGGTCCGGCAAACCGGCCCTACACGCCGGGCGTTGCCAATGAGCTGTTCAGCGACAATCCGGCGGATGGTGCCGAGTACCAGGGTTTTCAGTTCAAGATAACGGGCCAGCCGGCTGACGGTGACACCTTCGAGATCAATTACAACTCCAACGGTGTTTCGGACAACAGGAATGCGGAACTGCTGGCGGCGCTTGGCACGGCCAACACGCTGAATGGTGGTAGCCAGAACTTTTCCGAAGGCTATGCGGGGCTTGTTGAGGATATCGGTGTTAAAACACGCCAGAGCCAATTGGATGTGGATGCCGGCAAAACCCTTCTGGAGCAGTCGACCAATCAGCGGGAATCTGTATCCGGCGTTAACCTGGATGAGGAAGCCGGGCGCCTGATCCAGTATCAGGCCGCCTATAATGCCTCGGCCCAGGTAATGTCGGTAGCCCAGGATTTGTTCAATACCCTGTTACAGAGTTTCCGGTAACGGTTGAGGTGATGTGACATGATCAGAATTTCATCACAGCAGATTTTTTCAGGCGGTATTAATCGGCTCCAGGAGCTCAATACCAGCCTGAATAACACCCAGCAACAGATCTCGACTGGCCAGAGGGTAAACAAACCTTCCGACGATCCGGTCGCTGCGGCGCGCATTCTGAAGCTGGATCAGGAGCTTTCGCGGGTTGAAACCTATCAGCGCAACGTCGACCTGGCGGACAACCGTCTGAAACAGGAAGAAAATGCTCTTTCAAGTTCGATCGATGTGATTCAGCGGATCCGGGAGCTGACGGTTCAGGCGGGTAATGGGTCATTGTCGGCCAACGACCGGCGGTCGATTTCTTCGGAGCTGGAGGAACGCCTGGGGCAGCTCGCCAATATTGCCAATACCCGTGATGCCTCCGGCGAATACATCTTTAGTGGATTCCAGGGCTCGGTAAAGGCCTTTGAGCAGGATCCCTCAGGCAGTTGGATTTACCAGGGCGACGAGGGCCAGCGAGTCCTCGAAATTGATGATGGTGTCACCGTTCCGATCAGCGATAACGGCAAGGACATTTTCGTAAGAGTTCCTGCGGCCATCACCGGCGAACACAGCACGGTGAGCACGCCGGGCGCTTCTATTACAGGCGTCAAGCTGGTTAACGAGGCAGATCTGGCTGCCGCCTACCCCAACTCGTTCCCGGACGATATTACAGTGGAGGTCGTCGACGTTGGAGCGCCGAATCCACCGGAGTTAAGGGCGTTTGATAGCCAAGGAAATCCATTGTCGGTTGATCCCCTTGTTTACGAGAGCGGCGAGCCGTTCACAGTTGCGGGTGTAGAGGCAACAATTACTGATGCTGTGCCTGGTGCGGGGGATGTGTTTACGCTGAAGATCAACGAAAAACAGTCGGTGTTCGGCACCATTGAGAACCTGATTTCCGGTTTGAACAACATCGACAAGAGCAGTCCGGATGGGCAGGCCCAGTACGACGACCTGATTGCTAATTCCCTGATCAACCTCGATAACGCCCAGGAAAGCATTATCCTCAAGCAGACGGAGTTGGGTGGCCGGATGAACGCGGTGGAATCGACCAAGACCTTCCTTGAGGATTCTTCGGTGTATACCAATGAAATCCGGTCCCAATTACAGGATGTGGATTACGCAGAAGCGATCAGTAACCTGAGTTTCCAGAGCTTCGTGCTGCAGGCGGCTCAGCAGTCGTTTGCGCAGGTTTCGCAACTGTCATTGTTCGACAGATTGTAAATATCCGAGCCAGCGGGCAGTTGTGTCCGCTGGCTTATTGCTTTCGCGATTAAGCTCAGTATAATCCCCACCACTCTCCGATGGCGGCGTGGTGAAATTGGTAGACACGACGGATTCAAAATCCGTTGGGGTAAAACCCGTGGCGGTTCGAGTCCGCCCGCCGCTACCATCTTCTTTCCTTCGGCGTCGTTAACAGTCCATTCCATGAATGTCTCCGATTTTCATTTTGACCTGCCGGACGAATTGATCGCCCGCTATCCGCTCAAAGATCGCAGCGCGTCCCGGCTACTTTGTCTTGATGGTCTCTCCGGAAAGCTCAATCACCGGATTTTCAGTGAACTTCCTGACCTGCTTCAGCCCGGCGACCTGTTAGTGTTCAACGACACACGGGTGATACCGGCGCGGCTTTTTGGCAAAAAGGAAACCGGTGGCCAGGTTGAAGTGCTGGTTGAGCGGGTGACTGGAGAGCATGAAATCATCGCCCATGTTCGTGCCTCCAAGGCTTTGAAGGATGGCCAGAAGATTATTCTGGAGGACGGTACCTGCATGCGTATGTCGGGCCGGGAAGAAGCGCTGTTTCATCTGGTGTGTGAAGCTGAGGAACCAGTGCTCGACGTGCTGGAGCGCATTGGCCATATGCCACTGCCGCCTTACGTTGATCGACCGGACGAATCCACTGATCGGGAACGTTACCAGACCGTTTATGCCCGGGAGGCCGGCGCCGTTGCTGCACCGACGGCGGGGCTGCATTTCGATGAGAGTCTGCTTGAAAAACTGGCCGCCTGTGGAATTGAAAGCACGTTTGTGACGTTGCACGTGGGTGCCGGGACCTTTCAGCCGGTTCGGGTGGACAAAATCGAAGATCACACCATGCACAGCGAGGTGGTGAATGTCCCCCAGGACGCCGTTGACGCGATCGAGCGGACCCGCGCAAGGGGAGGGCGCGTGGTTGCGGTAGGCACCACGTCAGTTCGCTCCCTTGAGTCTGCCAGTCGGGGCGGTCGGTTGCGGCCGTTCACTGGTGAGACCGATATCTTTATTTACCCGGGGTATCGCTTCCAGACCGTCGATGCCCTGATTACGAACTTCCATTTGCCGGAATCCACCCTGATCATGCTGGTCAGTGCGTTCGCCGGCTATGACAATGTGATGGCGGCCTACCGGGAAGCGGTAAAGGAACGCTACCGCTTTTTCAGTTACGGCGACGCCATGTTTATTACCGGGCAGGAACCCAGCCGTGGCATGTTGCTGGGCTCAGCCGTGGAATCCAATGAAGCCGGTACCGATAATGCCGGGGAGGCCTTGTGACACAAACCTGTTTCATGTCGTTCGAAAAACTGGGAGAGGATGGGCGTGCCCGTCGTGGCCGCCTGACGTTCCCACGGGGCACCGTTGAAACCCCTGCATTCATGCCTGTCGGCACCTACGGCACGGTGAAGGGTATGCTGCCCCGCGATATCCATGAAATCGGGGCAGAGATCATCCTGGGGAACACCTTTCACCTGATGCTTCGGCCCGGTACTGAGGTGGTCAAGGCCCATGGCGACCTTCACGATTTCACACAATGGCATGGGCCTATCCTGACCGACTCCGGCGGTTTCCAGGTGTTCAGTCTGGGTGAGATGCGCAAGATCACCGAGGACGGGGTTACCTTCCGTTCTCCGGTAGATGGTTCGCCGGTGGAGCTGTCACCGGAGATTGCGATCCAGGTGCAGCGGGATCTCGGGTCGGACATCGTTATGATATTTGACGAGTGTACGCCTTATCCGGCCACCGAGCGTCAGGCAAAAGATTCCATGGAACTGTCGCTGCGATGGGCGCAACGGAGCAAAGATGCCCACGAGGGGAATCCTGCGGCGTTGTTCGGCATCGTTCAGGGCGGTATGTACGAAGGCCTGAGGGACCGCTCTCTGGAAGGGCTTACAGAGATCGGCTTCGATGGCTACGCCATTGGCGGTCTGTCGGTTGGCGAGCCCAAGGAAGACATGATCCGGATTCTCGACCACTTGCCGCCGAAAATGCCGGAAGACAAGCCGCGGTACCTGATGGGCGTGGGCCGGCCGGAAGATCTCGTCGAGGCGGTACGTCGCGGTGTCGACATGTTCGACTGTGTAATGCCTACCCGCAATGCCAGGAATGGCTATCTATTTACGTCAACCGGGATCGTAAAAATCCGCAATGCCCGGCACCGTCATGACACCGCGCCGCTGGACGATCGCTGCGACTGTTATACCTGTAAGAATTTTTCGAGAAGTTATCTTCATCATCTGGATAAATGTGGAGAAATGCTTGGCTCACAACTGAATACCATCCACAACCTCCGGTTCTACCAGAACCTGATGGCTGGATTGCGTGGGGCCATTGAAGCAGGTACATTGTCGGACTTTGTAACCGACTTCTATGCTCTGCGCGGAGAGACCGTTCCGCCCCTGGGCAATGTTTGATCTATTCGCTAAACCAACGGAGATATTCAATGAAAGCTATTAAAATGCTCGTTGCCGGCCTTTTGGCTCTGATGCCTGCTCTTGCCATGGCGCAGGACCCGGCTGCTCAGGGAATGGGTGTTATGGGCCAGGTGATCTTTTTCGCCGGCTTCATCCTGATTTTCTACTTCCTGATCTGGCGCCCGCAGTCCAAGCGTGCGAAAGAGCACAAGGCTCTGATGTCCGGCCTGAATAAAGGTGATGAAGTTGTGACCTCTGGTGGTGTTGCCGGCAAAATTACCAAGGTGACTGACGATTTCATCGTTGTGGAAGTTGCTGACAACGTAGAGATCAAGGTCCAGAAAGTAGCCGTTGCTGCGGCGCTGCCGAAGGGCACGCTCAAGGACATCTGAGCGGGGGCCATTTAGCCGGCCATCCCTGGTGGCCGGTTTGAATCTTCCTGGCTGAAACACCAAGTCTGGCCGCTAGGCCGGCTACAAGGGATCCCATGCTGAACAAGTATCCGCTTTGGAAAAACCTGGTTATCCTGGTCGCGCTCGTGATCGGGTTTATCTACGCTTTGCCCAACCTCTTCCCCGACGACTACGCCATCCAGATTACCGGCGCCCGCAGTAGCACCGCGGTGAATGCCGGTGTGCTCGACAGGGCCGTTGGTGTGCTGGAAAGCCGGGGCATCGAGGTGAAAAGCAGTACTCTTCAGGATCGGGATGCTCTGATCCGTCTCACCAACTCTGAAGACCAATTGCAGGCCCGTCCCCTGGTGCAGGCTGCTCTTGGAAACGAATACCTGGTTGCACTGAATATGGCCGCCTCCACGCCCGGTTGGCTGAAGAGCCTGGGTGCCGGCCCGATGAAGCTGGGTCTGGACCTTCGTGGCGGTGTCCACTTCCTGTTGGAAGTCGACATGGAAACCGCAGTCAGCCAGCGTCTGGATGCCATGTCTGGCCAGATCAAGCGGGAGTTGCGGGAAGAGCGGATCCGCTATCGTGGCGGAGATGTTCAGGATAACCGCGAGATCGTTCTCAGCTTTCGTGATGAAGCCTCCCGCACCGAAGCGTTCAACATGGTGCGTGACCAGTACAACGAATTCCTTCTCGATGAGCAGACCGAGGGTGATGAATTCCTCCTCGTCCTGACGCTCTCCGAGGCTGAGGTCACTGCGATTCAGGACTATGCTCTGGAGCAGAACCTCACAACGATCCGTAACCGGGTGAATGAGCTCGGTGTTGCTGAGCCCCTCGTTCAACAACAGGGTGCCGACCGGATTATTGTTGAGTTGCCTGGCGTACAGGACACCGCACAGGCCAAGCGCGTACTTGGTGCAACCGCGAACCTTGAGTTCCGCATGGAGGCCCGCCAGGACGCCCCCAGCAGCGAGACCGAGGAGTTTGGTTTCCGGGATCAGCCACAGCGCACCGCGCGCCTCGAGCAGGAGGTGATCGCGACCGGTAACAACGTGGCCAATGCCCAGCAGGCGTTTGACGAAAACGGCCAACCCCAGGTCAATATCACCATGGATTCCGTCGGTGGCGACCTGATGAACCGGGCCACCCGCAATGCTATTGGCCGCAGGATGGCCGTGCTGTTCATCGAGTACCGCACGGAAACCGAAACCAGAATGGTAGACGGCGAGCCTCAGGAGGTGGAGAACCGCGTTGTGGAGAAAGGCATAATCAGCCTTGCCACAGTGCAATCCGCTCTGGGCAGCAGTTTCCGGATCACCGGGCTTGATTCCATTCCGGAAGCCGCAGAACTGGCGCTGCTCTTGCGCGCCGGTGCACTTGCCGCCCCGATGTATTTTGTTCAGGAGAGGACCATTGGTCCGAGCCTCGGCCAGAAAAATATAGACGCCGGCATGATGTCCGTTGCGCTTGGCTTCGGGCTGGTGCTGCTCTACATGCTTGTCTACTACCGCGGATTTGGCGTGGTAGCGAACATTGCGCTGACACTGAACCTGATGCTGCTCGTTGCGTGCATGTCGATCCTCTCGGCGACACTGACCCTGCCAGGCATCGCCGGTATCGTTCTGACCGTCGGTATGGCGGTGGATGCCAACGTGCTTATCTTTGAGAGGATAAAGGAAGAGCTGAAATCGGGCGTGCCGCCCCAGACGGCCATCAACTCCGGTTATTCCCGAGCCTTTGTTTCCATCTTTGATGCAAACATCACCACATTGCTGGTTGCCGTGATTCTTTTCGCAATGGGTTCCGGCCCCGTGAAAGGGTTTGCGGTGACACTCTGCATCGGGATTCTGACGTCGATGTTCTCTGGCCTGATGGTCAGCCGGAGCATCGTTAACATTATTTACGGCGGCCGCAGGGTCGAGAAGCTGTCGATCGGAGGAAAGCTCGCCAATGTCTGAAGATCAAAAGCAACCGTTTGATTTTATGGGTTTGCGGAAGATTGCTTCCGTAATTTCCATCTCGCTGATCGTTGTGTCTATCGCGCTGTTGGCCATCCGTGGCTTGAACCTGGGTATGGATTTCACCGGCGGCACCTCTGTTGAATTTGAATATGCAGAGGCTCCGGAACTGGATGAAATCCGCTCCAGGCTGACGGCTGCCGGCTACGAACAGTTTTCTGTTCAGAACTTCGGGGCTGACACCACGGTATTGGTGCGCATGGCTGAAGCTGACAATGATCAGCTGGCACCTGAAGTTACCCGAACCCTCGAGGAGGGGGGCGCGGAGCTGGAATTGGTAAGCTCCGAGTTTGTCGGTTCCCAGGTTGGTGAGGAGCTCAAGGAGGACAGTGGCCTCGGATTGCTGATTGCCCTTGCAGTGGTGCTGATTTACGTGGGTATGCGCTTCCAGTTCAAATTCGGTATTGCCTCGGTGGTGCCTCTGGCTCACGACGTCATTATCGTTCTGGGTGTATTTGCGTTATTCCAGTGGACCTTCGATCTTACCGTTCTGGCTGCGTTGCTTGCGGTCATTGGTTATTCTTTGAACGATACCATCGTTGTTGCTGACCGCATCCGGGAGAACTTCCGCAAAATGCGTGTGGGTGAGCCCTGGGATATCATCAACGAATCCATTCATCAGACCATTGCACGCACCATCAATACATCCGGGACAACGCTTGTCGTGCTTTTTGCGTTGTATTTCCTGGGTGGTGAGGCAATCAACAACTTCGCCCTGGCTCTGATTATTGGTGTGGTCGTCGGTACCTACTCTTCCATATACGTGTCTGCGAATCTGCTGATGGTGATGGGCGTGTCTCGAGATGACCTGATCGTGCCGGCAAAAGAAGGCGCGGAAAATGCCGAAGAAGAAGAGCAGCCGCCGGAGTGGCTGAACCGGATGTAATCGTAGTTGTTCCCCGATTTCCGGGCATAAAAAAACCGCCACACAATGTGGCGGTTTTTTTGTGTCTCAGAGAGCCCGGGAGTTCAGCGGGGCAGACGGCCCCGGAACGGATGCAGGACCTTGAGCACTTCGCGGAACAGCTTCGGGTTTGCAACCACCAGCTGGCGGGCGTTCCCGGTGGACGGATTGCCCGAGAAATCACCGGTCAGGGCACCGGATTCCATGGCCAGAGTGACGCCAAGATCCAGCTCGGCTGCTTCCGGACGGAAGATGATGGCTGCGTCCATCAATCCGGCGGACACACGGGCGATATCCAGCACCACGCAGCCGGAGGTACGGAACATACCGGAATCCCTGGCCAGTACAGCGGCCATTTCGCCCCAGAGCATCGGATCCTCGCTCTTTCGAGCCTGGTCCAGCAGGTTGGTAGCGATGGCGGCTTTCTCCGGAAGCTTGATTTCCGAAGCGCGCACGCGGCGGCTGTTGAGCGCCGCACCATGGCCTCGGCTGGCCGAGTATTCCTCGCCGGTAACGGGGTTAACCAGCAGCAGGTTTTCAGTTCGGTTATTCTTTTTCTGGGACAGGGCCAGAGCGAACTCCGGAATGCCCCGCAGGAAATTTTCACGGCCCAGGACAGGGAAAATATGCCAGCTCTTTTCGCTGGTTCCGGCATCCGCTTCGTTCAGGGGCGCGATGCTGTGGTCCTTGTAGGCTTTTTCGAGCTGTTCGGCAAAATTGTCATAAATAGATTGCTCAACCCGTTCCAGCTGACGACGGCGTTCTGAGTCGTCCTTGCCGGTAGGTTCCTGGCGCTCGAAATGGGCTTTCAGATAATCAGACCCCTGACGCGCGACGCGCAGGGCCATTTTAATAGCTGGTTGCATCTGAGTGTTCATTATCCGGGTGTGTGAAGGCCGGGTATCATAGCAAAAGATCACCCCGCTTGTATGTTTTTTGACTCAGCAATAGCACGAATAACCAGAGGTTACGGGTACTCCGGAGGGGCAGGGTGCCTTTGCTTTCTGCTATCATTGCCGCCCTGATCAATAACCTTGGGCCTGCTAACAATGCATAAAAGCGCACTTCCACAGGAAGGGACGGAAACATTCCAGGATCAGATCCGGATCGTTCTGGTTGAGACATCCCATTCAGGCAATATCGGCGCAGTCGCCCGTGCCATGAAAAATATGGGGCTCGGCAACCTGTGGCTGGTCAACCCGTCTTCGTTTCCGGACGAGGCTTCATACGCCCGTGCGGCGGGGGCTTCAGATGTGCTTGATAGCGCCCACGTGGTGTCTTCGCTCGATGAGGCGCTTGCCGACTGCGTTCTGGTAATGGGTACCAGTGCCCGGGGCAGAAAAGTCCCCTGGCCGGTGTGCGCCCCGCCCGAGGCTGCGGCCGCGGCCGCAGAGCACGCCGGCAGTGGCCCGGTGGCCATGGTGTTCGGCAGGGAGAACCATGGTCTCAGCAACGATGAGCTGCAGCGTTGTCATTATCATATTCATATTCCCTCCAATCCCGATTACAGCTCTCTCAACCTGGCCATGGCGGTGCAGGTCATGTGCTATGAATTGCGGATGTATTACCTCCGAAGCCTTGAATGCGGTGAGGGAAGCCCATACTTAAAGTCGATGACCCGGCCCGGGGACGAAGGATGGGATGTGCCGCCGGCGAAAGTCCACGATGTTGAGGGCTTCTTCGGGCATCTTGAGCAGGTGCTTATCGATGTTGATTTCCATCGGCGGGAGAACCCCAGGCAGCTTATGACGCGCTTGCGGCGGCTGTTCCAGCGAGCCAGACTTGATCAGATGGAGATCAATATCCTCCGGGGCATCCTCACCGCTGTGCAGAAAGCGTCGGGCACACGGAACAACAGCAAATCAACCGAGGCCGATACTGCGGCGACGGAACAGGACAATGGCCATGTTTGAGCGTTTGCGGGAAGACATTAACAGCGTGTTCCATCGGGACCCCGCCGCCAGGAATACCTTTGAAGTGCTCACCAACTATCCCGGTTTGCACGCACTGCTTTTCCATCGGTTTTCCCATTGGTTGTGGAGTTTGGGATTGAAATGGCTTGCGAGGACCATTTCGACGATCGCCCGTTGGCTTACCGGCATTGAGATTCATCCGGGTGCAACCATTGGTCGTCGCTTCTTCATCGACCACGGCATGGGTGTTGTTATTGGTGAGACTACGGTGATTGGCGACGACGTAACCCTCTATCAGGGCGTTACGCTGGGCGGAACCAGCTGGAACAAGGGTAAGCGGCATCCCACGATTGGCAACAGTGTGGTGGTTGGTGCCGGCGCCAAGATTCTGGGGCCTTTTGAAGTAGGCGAGGGTGCCAAGATTGGTTCAAACTCGGTGGTTACCAAGGCAGTGCCAGAGGGAGCAACCGTTGTAGGTATCCCTGGCCGCGTTATTGTCAAACGCCAGGGCGAAGACGATGCCCGCCGCAAGGAGATGGAAGAGCGAATGGGCTTCGATGCATACGGCGTTACAGAAGAAATGCCGGACCCCGTCGCACGGGCCATGCGCTCGTTGCTTGATCACATGCATGCCGTGGATGACCGCATAGAGAATATGTGCAAGGCGTTGCGCAAGGTGAACAGTGAATACCAGAATGGCGAACTGCCACCGCTCCACGAGGAGGATTTCGATTGCGTGCGAGACGACGAAGAGGTGCGGCGCTGAATACTTGACTGAAATGGTTGGTCAATTCATACTCTGTTCTGCATTTTTGAGATTCAATCCCGCCATGGGGCTGACGCTATGAAGTTGACCACCAAAGGCCGCTATGCCGTTACGGCAATGCTGGATCTGGCTCTGCATGGAGACCAGGGGCCGGTGAGTCTGGCCGATATATCGGCGCGTCAGGAAATCTCACTGTCCTACCTGGAGCAGCTTTTCTCCCGTCTCCGCCGCCAGAAACTGGTTGTCAGTATTCGCGGTCCCGGTGGTGGATACAGGCTCAGTCGTCCTGCGGCTGATCTCTACATTGCCGAAGTTGTTGATGCCGTCAGCGAATCGCTGGATACCACCCGGTGCGGCAACAAAGGCGATTGCCAGAATGGCGAGAAATGTCTGACCCACCACCTCTGGTCTGATCTCAGTGATCAGATTCATCAGTTTCTCAGCGAGATCAGTCTCGGAGATCTGATGAGGAAGCATGAAATTCGCCAGGTTGCGGACCGGCAAAATCGCCGCCAGTCCGACAGTGGCTCTGAAACCATCAATACCGAACGCCTGTCCGATCAGGCGCCGGCCTGACACCAACAAGTTTCCGGAATCCATGAAAAAGCCCGTTTATATGGACTACGCGGCCACCACGCCCGTTGATCCAGCCGTTGCTGATGAAATGATGAAATACCTCACGCTGGATGGTGTATTCGGTAATCCGGCATCCCGCACCCACGCCTATGGTTGGCAGGCAGAAGCCGCAGTGGAAGCTGCACGCAAGAAGGTCGCCAGTCTCGTTCACGCTGATCCGCGGGAGATTGTCTGGACCTCGGGGGCAACGGAATCAGACAACCTCGCCATCAAAGGGGCGGTTGCCGGCCGGCAGGGCGCTCATATCGTTACCTCCAGGATCGAGCACAAAGCGGTTGTTGATACCTGCAAGTGGCTGGAGCATCAGGGTACTGAAGTCACCTGGCTGGAGCCGGCAGCCGACGGAACCATCGGTTTTGATCAGGTGTTGGACGCGCTCAAGGAAAATACCGTGCTCGTCAGCCTGATGTTGGTGAACAACGAGCTTGGAACAATCAATGATATTGCCGCCATTGGTGCCGAATTGCGCCAGAGAGGCATTCTTTTTCACGTAGACGCCGCCCAGGCCGCCGGCAAGATGGCAATTGATGTTGGCTCCATGCCGGTGGATCTGCTGGCGCTTTCCGGCCACAAGGTTTATGGCCCGAAGGGCGTCGGCGCCCTGTACGTCAGGCGGTCGCCAGATGTTCGTATTGAGGCGCAGATTCATGGTGGTGGCCATGAGCGAGGAATGCGCTCCGGAACGCTCCCCACCCATCAGATTGTCGGAATGGGGAAGGCGTTCGAGATCGCCCAATCCGCGCTTGAACAGGAAGTGGAGGAGCTGGAAGCCCTGCGGGAGGCGTTTCTTTCGGGGCTCCGGCCTCTCGAGGGTGTCACTCTCAACGGCAGTGAATCCCGGCGCGTCCCGGGCATAATGAATCTTTCCTTTGAAGGCGTCGATGCGGAGTCCCTCATGCTCGGCCTTCGGGATCTGGCGGTATCCTCCGGTTCGGCCTGCGCTTCAGCCACGGTAGAGCCCTCATATGTGCTTCGTGGCATCGGGTTGAGTGAACAGCAGGCCCATCGTGCGCTGCGCTTTTCCATCGGCCGCTACACCACGAACGAGGAAGTGGCGTTTGCCAGCGCGCAAATAGTTGATGTTGTTAGTCGCCTCCGCGCAGTGCGGTAGGAAGTTTGCCCCGGACTGCGTATAATCGCAGGCCAGAATTTTAACCATCCACAAACTGGAGAAATACCATGGCAACTGAGCGCACGCTCTCGATTATCAAGCCCGACGCGGTCGCAAAGAACGTGATCGGCGAAATTTACAGCCGCTTCGAGAAAGCTGGGCTGAACATCGTTGCTGCCAAGATGATGCACCTCACCCAGGAGCAGGCAGAAGGCTTTTACGCAGAGCACAAAGAGCGTCCGTTCTTTAACGACCTGGTTGCATTCATGACCTCCGGTCCGGTGGTTGTGCAGGTTCTGGAAGGTGAAGGCGCGATCCTTAAAAACCGTGACCTGATGGGCGCGACCAACCCGAAAGAAGCCGAGGCGGGCACTATCCGCGCTGATTTCGCATCGTCCATCGACGCAAACGCCGTTCACGGCTCTGATTCCGCGGCTTCTGCCGAGCGCGAAATCGCTTACTTCTTCAATGACAACGAGATCTGCCCGAGGGGTTGATTGCGTTGATCGGGGGCGATCATCCGGTCGCCTCCGAATTGATTATCTGATCGAGGTTATGAAATGACAGCGGCCGCTGAAAAAACCAATCTCCTGGGAATGCCAAAAGCAAAGCTCGAGGCCTTCTTCGAGTCCCTGGGAGAGAAGCGTTTCCGTGCCACTCAGGTTTTGCAGTGGATCCATCAGCGTGGCGCCGATGACTTCGATCAAATGACCAATATGAGCAAGGCGCTTCGGGAAAAGCTGAAGCAGGTTGCCGAGATCCGTGGTCCTGAGGTGGTGTACGACGAAACCTCCAAAGACGGCACCCGCAAGTGGGTGATGCGCATGGATAACGGCAACAGCGTGGAGACGGTACTGATTCCCGATGGCGAACGCGGCACACTCTGCGTTTCCTCACAGATTGGTTGCAGCCTGGACTGCACCTTCTGCTCCACCGGCAAGCGGGGCTTTAACCGTAATCTGACTGCGGCGGAAATCATTGGCCAGGTGTGGGTTGCGCGCAAGGCCTTCATGCCGTTTGAGCCGGGCCCCGATCGGCCGATTACCAACGTGGTCATGATGGGCATGGGCGAGCCCCTGCTCAATTTTGACAATGTCGTGGACGCCATGAACCTCATGATGGAGGATCTGGCGTACGGGATCTCCAAGCGCCGGGTGACCCTCAGTACCTCTGGCGTGGTGCCCGCGCTGGATCGCCTGTCGGAAGTTACCGATGTTTCACTGGCCATTTCCCTGCATGCCCCGAATGATGAACTGCGTAACAAACTGGTTCCGTTGAATAAAAAGTACCCGATCTCAGAGCTGCTTGCGGCCACCAAGCGGTATTTCGCCCGTTTGCCAGACAAGCGTAAGGCTACAATCGAGTACACCGTTATCGAGGGGATGAACGATCAGCCCGAGCACGCCCGGGAACTGGCGGTGCTGTTGCGGGATCTTCCGTGCAAGATCAACCTGATTCCCTTCAATCCGTTTCCGGAGAGCGATTTCCGGAGACCGAGTATGAATGCCACGCGGCGGTTCCAGAACGTTCTTAACGAAGCTGGCTACATCACCACCATCAGAACCACGCGGGGCGATGACATTGACGCCGCCTGTGGGCAACTGGTCGGGCGGGTCGAGGACAGAACCCGGCGGAGTCAGCGGTATATTCAGGTTCAGCAGGTGAATCCCTGAACCAGATACGTCTTGCAGCCCAATCGAGGAAGGGGACACCCGTGATAACACCACCAGCAAACCGACGTTCATTCGTGTTGGCCACCCTGTTGCTGACCCTGCTGGTTACAGGTTGCGTTACCACTACCGACAGTCGGTTTTCACGGGAAGCAGATCAGCAGGAAGCGCTCGATAACTATGTGAAACTTGCCACGGCCTATATTGGGCAGGGCAATCTTGAACGTGCACGCCATCACCTCGACAGGGCATTGAAACTGGATTCAGATGACCCGGGCGCCAGGGCTGCGATGGGGCTTGTCTATAACGCCGAGGGTGAGCCAGAACTGGCTGAGCGTAATTTCAAACAGGCTATTTCCGAGGATCCAGGGTACACACGGGCGCGGGTTTATTACGGAGCTTTCCTGTTCGGCCAGAACCGGATGGAAGACGCGCGGGATCAATTCCGTGCTGCGTCCCGGGATACCGGTTATCAGGATCGCGGCTCGGTTTTCTTTAACCTGGGCATGACCCAGGAGCGCCTCGGAGAACTGGAAGCTGCGGCCACATCCTATCGCCGCGCAGTGGAGCTGACACGAGGCGATGCACGTTCCCTGCTGGCGCTCTCCCGGGTGTCCGTAGAGACTGGCGACTACGACGACGCGGCACGCTATTACTCGCGACTGATTTCATTGATGCAGCGAAATCAGCGTCTGGTCCACTCACCGGAGAGCCTTCTTACCGGAATCCGCATTGCCCGCTTCTACAGTGATGAAAACCAGGAGGCGAGCCTTGCGCTTCAACTCAGAAACAAATTTCCGGAGTCAGTCGAATACCAACAATATAAGGTGCTGATTTCTAATGGCAACTGAAGAAAACTCACAGCCAGCTATGAAGGAGCCCGTAGGGCGGCAGCTTCAAAAGGCACGGGAGAAAACCGGTCTGAGTACCGGTGATGTCGCAGCAGCGCAGCATTTGCGTCCTTCGGTAATCCAGGCGATCGAGTCGGGAGATTACAGCCAGATTGACAGTGAACTCTTTCTGAAAGGGTATGTCAGGGCTTATGCAAAACAGGTTGGGCTGGACGCAGATGCAGTGATTGCCGACCTCGACCAGGAACTGGAACCCATTCGGCAACAGCGGGAACAGGAGCAGGAAGCCAATCCGCTGGTAGACATCGAACGTCGCAGACGTCGTAAACGTCAGCTTGCCAAGGCTCTGTTTTTCCTGGTGGTGCTGGGCATTGCCGGATACCTTGCTTTCACCTTTCTGGCTCCTTCACAGGGCCCGGCGCCTTCCGAGCCGACGACAGAACCGGAATCAGTGCCGGAGGAGCCTGCTCCTGCTGAAGCCGAGGAATCGGCTGCGTTGGCCGAGCCAGAGCGCTCCGAACCTGTGCTTGTTGCCAGTGCTGAAGAGTCGGAATCGGCAGTTATGGAGGCGGAGGCGCCTACCGTGCAGCAGTCTGAAACAGAAACTGAGGCTCAAGCGCCTGAAACTGACGTTGGTGAAAATCAGTTGCCTGAAAACACACTGGCTACGGACGATGGCGCGGCTGATGCAACCGAGCCTGTTACCGATCAGATTCCTGCGGTCGTCCAGACCCCCGAGCCGGTTCTGGAAGACCCGAATGGGCTGTCGGATGCTTCGGACAACGGTCGACTCCAGATTCGCTTCAGTGACGATTGTTGGGTGCAGATCAGTGACGCAGCCGGTAACCGCCTGGTGAATTCGCTCCAGCGTAACGGGGATCTGATTGATATCGAGGGGCCGACGCCCTTGAGGGTTGTGATTGGCGCAGTCGATGCGGTTGAATCCATCCGTTTCCAGGGCGAGCCAGTGGATATCGGTGGCTACCGGGTTGTTAACAACCGGTCAGAATTCACCCTGACAATCTGAAATTTGATCAAATTTTCCATATCGGTCAGTAAGACATGAAACAGGATTCCCCGATTATCAGACGCAAATCCCGCCAGATCATGGTGGGCAATGTTCCTGTGGGTGGTGACGCGCCGATTGCGGTGCAGAGCATGACCAACACCGAAACCTGTGACGTAGAGGCCACCGTTGGCCAGATCAAGGCATTGCAGGAGACAGGTGCGGACATAGTGCGTGTTTCCGTTCCGTCCATGGACGCCGCTGAGGCGTTCGGGAAGATTCGGGAGCAGGTTTCCCTGCCGTTGGTTGCCGACATCCACTTCGATTACAAAATCGCTCTTCGGGTAGCAGAACTGGGTGTTGACTGTCTCCGGATCAATCCTGGCAATATCGGCCGCGATGACCGCGTCAGTGCCGTGATCAGTGCGGCCCGGGACGGCAACATTCCCATTCGCATTGGTGTGAACGCCGGTTCGCTGGAGAAGTCTCTCCAGCGCAAATATGGCGAGCCGACGGCAGACGCGCTGGTGGAGTCCGCCATGCGCCACATCGATATCCTGGATCGTCATGACTTCCAGGATTTCAAGGTTAGCCTGAAAGCGTCGGAAGTGTTTATGACGGTCGATGCCTACCGTAAGATTGCCCAGCAGATTGAGCAGCCCCTGCACCTTGGCATCACCGAGGCCGGTGGTTTGAGATCCGGAACCGTGAAGTCCTCCATTGGCCTTGGCATGCTGTTGATGGACGGCATCGGTGACACCATCCGGGTATCGCTTGCAGCGGACCCCGTGCAGGAAATCAAGGTGGGCTTCGATATACTGAAGAGCCTGCGCCTGCGCAGTCGCGGTATAAACTTCATCGCCTGTCCCAGCTGTTCCCGGCAGAATTTCGATGTCATCCAGACCATGAATGATCTGGAAGCTCGTCTGGAGGATGTAAACGATTCTCTGGATGTGGCGATCATCGGGTGCATCGTAAACGGTCCGGGTGAGGCGAAAGTGGCGGATCTCGGACTTACCGGCGGGAGCCCCAAGAACCTCTTCTACATGGCGGGAAAGCCGAACCAGAAGCTGGACAACGCGACATTGACGGATGATCTGGAGCGCCTGATTCGCGAGGAAGTGGCACGGCGCAAGGAACAGGAAGATTCGATTATTGCCCGGTCAGACAACTGATTGTTTCCAGTTCCCGGCATAACCATCCAGAAAAAGTTAAGGGTTAACATTGGCAAAGATTCAGGCAATTCGCGGGATGAACGATATCCTGCCGGAGCAGACGCCGGTTTGGCAGTTTGTGGAATCCACGGTTCGCAGAGTACTGGCCCAGTATGGCTACCAGGAAATCCGCATGCCGATTGTGGAACAGACCGATCTGTTCAAGCGTTCGATTGGTGAAGTGACCGACATCGTCGAAAAGGAAATGTACACCTTTGAAGACCGCAACGGTGACAGTCTGACCCTCCGCCCGGAGGGCACCGCCGGTTGTGTTCGGGCCGCCGAAGAGCACGGTCTTCTGTTCAATCAGACCCGCCGTCTCTGGTACACCGGCCCGATGTTCCGGCACGAACGTCCGCAAAAAGGCCGCTATCGCCAGTTTCATCAGATTGGCGTGGAATGTTTTGGCATGAACGGTCCGGACATTGATGCCGAACTGCTCATCTTGACGGCAAGGCTCTGGAAAGAGCTTGGGCTTGCCGAGCATACCCGGCTTGAGATCAATTCCATCGGAACGTCGGAGTCCCGTCGGGTTTACCGGTCCGCCCTCGTGGATTACCTCGGTCAGTTCAAGGCAGACCTGGATGCCGATAGCCAGCGTCGCCTCGAATCGAACCCCCTGCGCATTCTGGATAGCAAGGATCCTTCCACGCGGAAAATCCTCGAAAACGCGCCCAGCCTTGACGACTATCTCGACGAAGAATCCCGCGAGCACTTCGAGCGCCTGAAGGCGCTTCTTGAGGCTGCAGGGGTGAATTATTCAGTGAATCCAGCGCTGGTGCGGGGCCTCGATTACTACGGCAAGACGGTGTTCGAGTGGATTACCGACAGCCTCGGCGCCCAGGGTACGGTGTGTGCAGGTGGTCGATACGATGGCCTGGTGGAACAGCTGGGTGGCAAGCCGACCTTTGCAGTGGGCTTTGCAATGGGCCTTGAGCGCCTTATCCTGCTGCTGGAAACGCTGGAACTGGTTCCTGAGCACGTAAACAGCAATGCCGATGTCTACGTAACGGCGATGGGCGAGGGCGCATTGGCGCCTGCGCTCGTTCTGGCTGAACAGCTCCGGGCAGCCCTGCCAGAGCGTGTGATTGTTTCCCATTGTGGCGGTGGCAGTTTCAAAAGCCAGATGAAAAAGGCAGACCGCAGTGGTGCCAGGTACGCGGTGATTCTGGGCGAGAACGAAGTGGCCAACGGCACCGCCGGGCTTAAACCCTTGCGAGCCGACGAGCCGCAGGCGGAGATCGCCCAGGACAAGCTTGCGGACACTCTGGCAGCGGCGCTGGCCAACTGAATCTGACCAAATTTACTGATACAAAAGCAAAAATTCGACAACAGGAGTCCCCATGGCAGAGTTGCGCACCGAAGAAGAACAGGTCCAGGCGATCAAGGACTGGTGGAAGAAAAACGGCAGTTCTCTGCTGATCGGCATTGGTGCAGCCCTGGCCATTGTGTTCGGCTGGCAGGCTTGGCAGAACCATCAGGCGCAGCAACGCACCGAGGCAGCCAACCAGTTTGCCAACCTCCTCAATGCCTTTAGTGACCAGGCCGATGAAACCAGCGGCGAGACCGTCGCTTTCGTCGCGCAGACCCTGCGGGAGGACTACACGGATAGCGCCTATGCGGTCTACGGTAACCTGATCCTCGCCCGTCAGCAGTTGATGCAGGAGGGTAACGCCGAAGCCGCCATTGATTCCCTGAAGTGGGCATTGGAAAAAACCGGAGAGCATGAGGCACTGGCGCTTGTGGTCCGTAATCGTCTGGCTCGTGCCCAATTCTCCGCAGGCCAGTACGAGGCTGCTCTGGCCACCATCGAGGGCGCCGGTGATGCCGATGCGTTTGATGCCATGTACTCCGAACTCCGTGGCGATATCCTGCTGGCGCAGGGTGACCGGGAGGGCGCACGTGAGGCCTACCTTGCCGCCCGTGAACAGAGCCAGCAGGGTCGTAGCGGTATTCTGGAGCTGAAACTGGCAGACCTCGGTGTCGGGGAGGATGCCTGATGCCGGTTCTCCGCGACAGCATCTCAAAGCGCGGACTTCTCCTGGGGCTGGCTCTTCTGGCCGCACTTTCCGGCTGTAGCGCGACCGATACGTTCGAACAACCTGTTCCGGTTCCCGAGATTGAGACGTCTGCCGAGTTCAAGAGAGTCTGGAGCATGTCCGTGGGCGACGGTCATGATGGTGATTTTCTCTACCTGGCACCTCTGAATACCGGGGATCTGATCTACGCCGCATCGGCGAATGGTGAGATTTACGCCGTGGCCTCGGATTCCGGCAAGGTTGTCTGGGAATCTGAATTTGAAGAGCGCATCTTCTCGGGCCTCGGTGGCGATGGGCAGAACCTCTATCTGACCACCGAGAACGCCGATCTGGTGGCGCTATCCCGTGAGGACGGCTCCGAGCTGTGGCGCCAGTCGCTGCCCACCGAAGTACTGTCGTCGCCCCAGTCCAACGGCTCCCTGGTGGTGGCCCATACGACGGACGGCAAGGTGTTGGGATTCAGTGCCACCGATGGTGAGAAACTCTGGCAGTACGACGGCACGGTTCCGGTTCTGTCCATGAGGGCTGCTGCGGCGCCGCTGGTCGGTGGAGACGTTGTCATTGCCTCCTTTGCCAGTGGCAAATTGATCGCTCTGGCGGCAGCCTCGGGGCAACCCATGTGGCAGTATGAAGTGGGCCAGCCTCAGGGGCGCACCGAGCTTGAAAGGCTGGTTGACGTGACGGGGCAGCCCCTGGTCATTGAGACCGCCGTCATGGTGGTTGGCTACCAGGGCAAACTTGCCCTCGTTGATATTCGTACCGGGCAGGAGATCTGGAGCCGGAAGGCATCCAGCCTCTATTCCCCGATGATTGGTGGCGGCGAGATCTATCTGGCCTCGGCCAATGGCGACATTGTTGCTCTGAGAGGCTCTGATCGTCGGGAAGTCTGGACCCAGGATCGTCTGGCCTGGCGGCAGCTGACCCAGCCAATAGTTTATGAAGACTATCTGGTGGTCGGCGATTTTGAAGGCTACCTGCATGTCATTGACCGTGAGGATGGCAAGCTGGTTGGCCAGCTGGAGTTCGACGATGAGGGTATCCGCGTACCGGCACAGCGCCTCGCCAATGGTAACCTGCTGGTTTTTGGCAACAGCGGAAAGATGGCCGTATTCCAGGTTAAGCCGCAGGATTGATCCCCCATTATGACCCCAGTTATTGCCCTTGTCGGACGCCCTAACGTCGGCAAATCGACATTATTTAATCAGATGACCCGTTCCAGGGATGCCCTGGTTGCGGACTTTCCGGGGCTTACCCGTGACCGCAAATACGGTGAGGGCAGCTACGAGGGGCAGCGCTTCATCGTCATAGACACCGGTGGTCTTACCGGTGACGAGCGGGGCCTTGATCTTGAAATGGCCCGCCAGTCAATGCAGGCGGTAGAAGAAGCGGACATCGTGCTATTCCTGGTGGACGGCAGGGCCGGCCTTACTGCAGGCGATGAGCTGATTGCAGACAGTCTGCGCCGCTCGGGCAAGCAGGCGCATCTGGTCGTGAACAAGACCGATGGACAAGATCCGGACATCGCCGCGTCGGATTTCTACAGCCTTGGCTTTGAATCCACGTTCCTGATCGCAGCCTCCCACAACCGCGGAATCCGCTCCATGCTTGAAATCCTGCTGCCCTCTGAAGAGGAGCGGGAAGAAGAGGACCGTGCAGATCGCTACCCCGGCATCCGCATTGGCGTGGTAGGCAGGCCGAACGTGGGCAAGTCCACACTGGTCAACCGCATGCTCGGTGAGGACCGTGTGGTGGTTTATGACATGCCTGGCACTACCAGGGACAGCGTTTATATACCCTACGAGCGCCAGGGCAGCCAATACACGTTGATTGATACCGCCGGTGTCCGTCGAAGAAAGAATGTCAGCGAAGTGGTGGAGAAGTTCTCCATCATAAAAACGCTGCAGGCGATCGATGACGCCCACGTGGTTATCCTGGTTATTGATGCCCGGGAAGGTCTGGTTGATCAGGATCTTCACCTGATCGGGTTTGTGTTGGATGCCGGCCGCTCGCTAGTCATTGCCGTCAACAAGTGGGACGGCATGGACCCGGAAGACCGCGCCCGGGTGAAAGAACAGGTTCAGCGTCGCCTCGACTTTCTGGATTACGCTGATAAGCACTATATCTCGGCGCTTCACGGCTCCGGCGTCGGCGTGATGTATGAGTCGGTGCAAGCCTGCTATGAGTCCGCGATGGCGAAATGGCCAACCAACCGCCTGACTGCGATTCTGCAGGATGCTATTGCCCAGCATCAGCCACCCATGGTGCACGGTCGCAGGATCAAGCTGCGTTACGCGCACCAGGGCGGTTCCAACCCCCCTGTGATTGTGGTTCACGGTAACCAAGTGGATTCCCTGCCTGGCGCATACAAACGATATCTTGAGAATACCTTCCGTAAGGTTCTGAAGGTAACGGGTTCACCAATCCGCTTCGAGTTCAAATCGGGTGAAAATCCGTTTGCCGGCAAAGTGGATCGGCTGACTCCGCGTCAGAAGGTCAAGAAGGACAACGACGAGAAGAAAGGCCGTCGTCCGAAAAAACAGCGTCAGAAGAGCCTCAAGCGCTGAGTGAGTGGCCGGGCTCAGGACTTATTCATGGTCCGGCCCCGCACTTTCCACCTGCTTGGCCTGCACAGCGGTTAACGCAACCGTAAACACGATATCCTCCACCAGAGCCCCACGTGAAAGGTCGTTCACCGGCTTCCGCAAGCCCTGAAGCATTGGCCCGACACTGACCACATTGGCACTTCGCTGAACCGCCTTGTAAGTGGTATTGCCGGTGTTCAGATCCGGGAATACGAAGACCGTTGCCTTGCCTGCAACTTTGCTGTCCGGCGCCTTGCTTCTTGCGACGCTTTCGATGGCCGCTGCATCGTATTGGAGTGGTCCGTCTATCAGCAGATCCGGCCTGCGCTCGCGAGCGATCCTCGTCGCCTCCCTGACTTTCTCGACATCCTGGCCGCTGCCGGACTCTCCGGTGCTGTAACTGATCATGGCGACCAGCGGCTCGATACCAAAGGCTTCCGCAGACTCCGCACTCTGGATGGCGATGTCGGCCAGTTCCTCGGCGTTCGGGTCCGGATTGATGGCACAGTCTCCATACACCACCACCTGTTGCGGCAGTAGCATGAAGAACACGGAAGAGACCACTTTCGCATGGTCATGGGTCTTGATCAGCTGAAGAGCGGGGCGCACGGTATTGGCCGTTGTGTGAACGGCCCCCGACACCAGGCCATCTGCTTCATCCAGAGCCACCATCATGGTGCCGAGGACAACATTGTCCTCGAGCATGGCCTCGGCCATGTCCGATGTCAGGCCCTTGTGCTTGCGCAGGTCCACCATCGGGCCGACATAGCGTTGACGCACCTCCGAAGGATCAATGATCTCGATATCCTCCGGCAGTTCCAGGTCCTGGGAATCCGCAACCCGCCGTATCTCCTGCGCATTACCTATCAGGGCACACCGTGCCAGCTTGCGCTGATGACAGATGATGGCTGCCTGTACGGTTCGTGGTTCGCTGCCCTCCGGCAGGACGATGCGCTTGTTGGCAGCCCGGGCACGTTCTGAAAGCTGGTATCGGAACGCCGGCGGAGAAAGCCGACCCTGTCGCGCGACCTTGAGATGCTGCTGCAACCAGTCCGTGTCTATGCGGGTGGCGACTGCCTCCATCGCTTTTTCGATCCGCTTGGGGTCATCAATGGGAATGGCGGACGAGAGGTTGGCCAGCATGTGCGCCGTCTCATAGGTATTGGCATCCGAGCCCAGTACCGGCAGACCCGTTTCCAGCGCCCGGTGGCAGAGATCAATCACACGCTGATCCGGCATCAGGCCGCCGGTAAGCATCAGGCCGGCCAGCGGCACTCCGTTCAGCGCGGCAACGGCCGTGGTCACCACAATGTCCTCCCGATCGCCCGGTGTCACCAGCAAGGTGCCGGGTCTCAGAGTCTCGGTCATATTCCGAATGCTTCGGGCACACAACGACACCTTCTGGACCCGCCTCGCGTGCATCTGGCCCTCATTGAGAACCGGTAACCCCAGTTCCCTCGCGATGTCGGAGACTCGCGGTGCAAGCAGCTCTGGCTGCCAGGGGATCTCGGCAATCAGCCGAAAACGGCCATCGCTGAAGACCTTACACTGGGTCTGGTAATCGATGACGCTCGGGGCAGGGTGGTTGCTGCTGGATCGGGGCTCAAGCCCCGCCTGCTCGGGTTCTCCCACCTTGTTCAGTATGACGCCTATGACATTCGGGTCGCTTGGATTGGCAAACAGGCGCGATGAGAAGTCCATCTCTTCATCCACTTGCTGGGCGCTCAGGTTCTTTGGGGTACTCACAAGGATAACCTCGGAGCCCAGGTTGCGGGCGACCTCCACGTTCAGCCTGGCAATATAGGCTTCGCTGCGGTCCGGCACCAGGCCCTCGATGATCACCACGTCCACGTCCCGGGCAACCTTCTGGTATTCGCCGACCACCGTCTCCAGCAGGTAATCCGATTTGCCCCTGTTGAGCAGTTGCTGGGCTTCCCTCAGGGCAATCGGATCTGGTGGATTCAGATGGCTGCTGGCGCGCACGAACGCCACGGAGGAGTCCTGGCCGGCATTGTGCCTGGACTCCGCCCGGTGGACGGTCTGGCAGAAAGGTTTGTAAAAGCCGACACTCACGCCCACTCGCTCCAGGGCGCGCAGCAGACCCAGGCAAACTGACGTGAGCCCTGAATCTATGGATGTCGGTGCAAAAAAGAGACTCTTTGCCATGGTGGTATTCCTGATGATGCGCGTGGGTCAGGCCGGGGCGACCGAGCCGGCAAGCCGGGATGCTTCCCGTGCAATAACCAGTTCCTCGTTGGTGGGGATCACCAACACGGGAAACCTGGAGTCGGGGCTTTCGATCCGCCCGTCGCTGAACTCGCCATGATGGTTGTTGAGGTCCGGACTGAGCTCAAACCCCATGAGCTTGAGATGGTTGATGGTTTCGGCTCTGATCCGGGCACTGTTTTCCCCAATGCCGCCAGTGAAAACCAGCGCGTCGAGGTGGCTAAGGGACGCCATCATGGCCCCAATGTAACGGGCGAGCCGGAAGCAGAAAACATCAATGGCGGTTTGTGATGGCTCATGGCCATGATCCGCGAGTTCACAGAGCGAGCGCATGTCATTGGTCTGGCCGGACAGGCCGAGAAGGCCACTTTCCTGGTTCAGGATCCGGTGAACCTCATCGGCGGCGAAGCCTTTGCCGCTTAGAAAGTCGAACAGGCCAGGGTCGACATCCCCACTGCGGGTTCCCATTACCAGTCCCTCCAGTGGCGTAAGGCCCATGCTGGTATCGACACTGATGCCGTCCCGGATGGCCGTAATGCTGCATCCATTGCCCAGGTGCGCCGAGATGACCGAGGTGGTTGCCGGTGTTTTTCCCAACAAACGGGCAGTTTCGGCGGCCATGAAGGCATGACTGGTGCCGTGGAACCCATAACGGCGGACGCCCCAATCGCGATACCAGGCCTCTGGTAGCGCATAGAGGAATGCCCTTTTGGGCAGGGTCTGGTGAAAGGCGGTGTCGAAAACGGCAGTCTGGGGCACCCCGGGAAACTGGGCCAGGGTTGCTCGAATACCGGACAGATTGACCGGATTGTGCAGTGGTGCAAGACCAGCGCAGTCCTCAATAGCATTGATGACATCGTCATCAAGCAGTACAGCTTCACGGAAAGTCTCGCCACCATGAACCACCCGGTGACCAACGGCCGTCGGGGCGGACGCCATCAGCCCCTGATCCCGGAATGCTGTAACCAGTGCAGTCAGCGCCTGATCATGGTTGGCGCCCGGGTCCAGAGGAATGGTTCCTTCCTGGCCTTCAACGCGAGCAAATGCGTCGTTTTGACCGAGACGCTCAGCGAGAGCGGATGCCAGCTTTCTGTGTTGGTCATCGAATAAGGCGAGTTTCAGGGATGAGCTGCCGCAGTTCACGACAAGTACGGTGTCTTCCATGGGAGTCAGGTTCCAACGGTTTTCGATCTATACCCGATGATTGCTGGCCAGCCAGGCTTCAAAATCCGGTGCCGGCAGGGGGCGGCTGTAGAAGTAACCCTGAGAGAAGTCGCAACCTTCCTTTTTCAGGAAGTGGGTCTGAGCCTCTTCTTCCACGCCTTCAGCGATCACCCGCAGGCCCAGGCTGTGGGCCATGTTGATAATGGCCCGCACCAGTGAAGCATCTTCAGGTTCCTTCATGACATCCTGAACAAACGATTTATCGATCTTCAGGGTATCAAACGGGTAGCTCTTCAGATAGCTGAGGGCCGAGTAGCCGGTACCAAAATCGTCTACTGACAGCCGGATCCCGGCTTTGTCGAGTTGGCGCAGGATTTCGGCGGTTTCAATGGAGTTGTCCAGAATCAGTCGTTCGGTAATTTCAAGTTCCAGCTGTTCCGGTGCCAGACCGCTGGTAGAGAGGGCGTGCATCACGGCCTCGGTAAACCCGGGATCCCGGAACTGGCGTGGGGACACGTTCACGGAAATACCGATGTCTTTTCCGATGGCCTGCCTCCATCCCACGGCGGCCCGACAAGCCTCTTCAAGAACCCACTCTCCGATGGGTGTTATCAGGCCGGTTTCCTCGGCCAGGGGAATAAACCGATCGGGCATCACCATGCCCATGGCCGGGTTGTTCCAGCGCAGCAGTGCCTCCACCGAGCAAAGGGTGCCGGAATCGGTATTCACGATCGGCTGGAAATACAGTTCGAATTCCTTCAGCTCCAGAGCCCTGCGCATGCTGGATTCCATCTTCAGGCGCTCGTGGGAGACCTCGGTCATTTCCGGGGCAAAATGCGCGAAGGAACTCTTGCCTTTGTGTTTGGCCTGGTACATGGCGGCATCGGCGTGCTGCAGCAGCGTGCCGCTGTTGTCAGAGTCCGTCGGGAAAATAGCGATGCCGATGCTCGTGGTTACAAAAACCTCCTGACCATTGAGTATGTAGGGCGGTGAGAAGGTTTTCAGGATACGCTCTGCCACCTGCGACGAAGCCTCCGGGCCGGTCAGCCCCGGCAGGATGACCAGGAACTCATCGCCCCCCAGCCGTGCAACGGTACTGGTGCCACGGAGGCAGCTGGAAATTCGACGGGCCGCTTCAATCAGCAGGTTGTCTCCGGCATCGTGGCCGAGGGTGTCGTTTATGTGCTTGAAGTTGTCGAGATCGAGGAACATCACGCCCACGAGGGTACTTTCCCGACGTGCCTGGGCCAGTGCCAGTTTCAGACGGTCCAGGGCCAGCATCCGGTTGGGCAGCCCGGTCAGGATGTCGTAGTTGGCCTGGCGCAGGAGCTGCTGTTCATAGCGTTTGCGGATGCTGATGTCTTCACCCAGGATGAGGTAACCGGTGGTGCCGCCGGATTCGTCCTTGATAGGGGTGGCAATCAGTTGCTCCCAGAAGCGTTCACCATTACGGCGCACGCTGTTCACTTCACCCTGCCAGACCCCGACGCGCTGCACCTGCAGGCGGATGGATTGCCACAGGTGTCGGCTTTCACGGTTTTCAATATCATTGTCCCCAAGTGCGCCAGGGTGTTTGCCAATGATCGAAGCAGCCTCGTAGCCGGTTAACTGGGTAAATTTCTGGTTGGCAAATTCGATGCGCCACTGCCGGTCGCAGATCAGGACCGAGGAGGGGCTTTGTTCAATGGCTTTGGAAAACTTCCGGATTTCCGCCGCATCTTTTTGCTGGCGCTCCATATCCGCGTTCAGTCGCTCGCGCATCTGGTTAATGGCGTCCGTGACGCGACCCAATTCGTCGTTCCGGTTGGATGGTGTGTTGGGCCTATCCAGTGTTAGTGGCTTCGAGGTGGTTTTCAGCGAAAAGTCCCGGGCGTAATTCGCCATGGTAGTCAGATGGCGTGCCACGAAATGCTGGAATATCCAGATAATGAGGATCGATACAAAGAACGTCTTCAGGAACTGGGTCAGGAGAATGACCCCCACCTTCCGCTTGAGCTCATCGTAGACCCGGTCCAGGTCTGCGGTCACCGTCAGCTCACCCAGTTTGAACATTTCATCGCCCTGATGAACGAGATTGAAACTGTGGGAGGTGGTTTTGGCGTCCCGCGGGATTTCTCCCATAACCAGCTCGGAATCGGGTTCGATCCTCAGCCGCAGATGAACCACATCGGGCAAACTGAGTATGCCTTCCATCTGGGTTTGCAGCAGTTTCTGGTCCAGGGCCCACAGACTGCGGGCCAGACTGGATGCATAGCCGGCTTCAACCACCTGCATGCGGTTGTCTATTTGTGAGAGGTCTTTTCGATAATCGGAGTAGATCTGGAGCGCGGAGGCTACCAGTGTAAAGGCGGAGCTGAACAGAAGAATCCAGGCCAGCAGCCTGAAAGACAGGGGCGAGCCTGTGCGAAAACGTTGAAGACGCGTCGACAGTTTTGGCATGTCTTGAACTTCAGCCACCCAGACCGGTTAGGAGATCGGACACTTCCTTTGTTTCCGACTATAGCAGCAGTTTCTTTCAAATGCCTTGCAAATGCAGGAAAAATCGAAGGAAATGTGTTGTGGTTCAGTATTTATGCGTACAGCTGGTCTGACAAATACGTTGACCTGGATCAATACCTTGCGGGCAGCCCGGGCGTAACCTGAGTTTAATCAAGTTAATTGCCGGAAGGGGAAACAGCATGTATATGGACGCCGTTGTAATCGCGGGTATTGCTACTGTACTGCTGATGGTTGGCTTTTTCGTGGGTGTTGGCATCTTCGTGATGAAAGATCAGAAGGAGCACGGACACCAGGACAGAAAAGAAGGGAAGCAAGGCCAAAAGCCGGTCTGACAATGTCATTGGGAAACTTCGGTTTCCCTGACATTTCAACGCGGAAAAATTGGCGTCCCCTAGGGGGTTCGAACCCCTGTTGCCGCCGTGAAAGGGCGGAGTCCTAGGCCACTAGACGAAGGGGACGCAACGTTTTCAACACCTTGCCTCGTCGAGGTGGCGCGTATATTAAGAAAGCTTCGAAACCCTGTCAACGTCTTTTTTGAAAAAAGTCACCGGGATGCTCCGGGAGCAATGGATTGAGCCAGTGCCGGCTCCAGATCGGGATACCGGAACTGGAAACCCTGGTTGATCAGCTTTTCCGGAACCGCCTTCTGGCCAGTCAGAAGAAGCCGCGCCATTTCTCCCAGCGCAATCTTGAGTACCGGCGCTGGCGCCGGAAAAAGCGTGGGACGGTGCAAAACCTTACCCAGGCTTCGGGTGAACTCTGCGTTGGTTGCCGGGTTAGGGCTCACCACATTGAACGGGCCTGAGGCGCTCGGGTTTTCCATCATCCAGATAAGGGCGCCAACGACGTCGTCGCGGTGTACCCAGGGCATGAACTGCTTGCCGCTTCCCAGACGCCCGCCAAGTCCCAGCTTGAAGGGTAGAATCATCCGTTCAAGGAACCCTCCGTCAGGGCCTGCCACCACACCGGTTCGGGAGAAGCACACCCTCACGCCATCGTCGGCGAGGGGTTTGGCGGCGTTTTCCCAGTCGCGGCAAAGGCGATGGGTAAATTCATCGTTGGGGCTGGTATCTTCGGTTACGGTTGTAGCCCCCTGATCCCCATAAAAGCCAACAGCTGACCCTGAGACCAGCACCTCCGGTGCCCGTTCCCAACTGCGAATAACCTCCACCAGCGTTTCGGTTACACCTATCCGGCTGTCCCGCAGTTCCTGCTTGCGGGCTTCAGACCACCGTTTGTCGGCGATGCCTTCACCTGCGAGGTTGATTACAGCATCGTATCCAGGGTGGGAGCGAAGCTGCTGCAGGTCGCGAATTGCTTCGACCCGACCGCAACTGGACTTGACCGCTTCTGCCGGTTGCCGGCTGAACACTGTGAGTTCATAGTTTCGTGCCAGCAATTCACGGCACAGAACATGGCCGATAAATCCGGTACCACCGGTAATCAGAATCCTTTTCGACATAATTGTTGCTCCTGTTGCGCGCTACCCGCCGGATCGGTTTCCAAAATACCCGGCTCAGGCTGGCGTCTGTTCCAGTTGAAGCATAACAACATCCCGGATCGCCTGCCCCAGCAAAGGGTTTTCTCCAATCGGTGGCGCAAGGCTGATGGTTGCGCCATGTGCCTTTTCGAGTTCTTCGATCATCGCGGGAACGTCCTTGCGCAAGTGACGTCCGGCTGCCAGGAACAGGGGGATGATCGTAAAATCACTGGCGCCTTCCGCAACAGCTTCACTGATGACGGTGTCCATGGATGGTTCCGCCAGTTCCATGTAGGCAACCCGGGCGTTGTCCACGGACTTGAGGGTTGGCTCGGCGAGCTTTTCAAAGGTTTCACACCAGCGCTTGTCACTGCTTCCATGTGCCAACAGAATAATGCGGGGACTCGTCATTGTCGCTCCTGGAGTAGTCAATTTGATAGGGCCTGTCGTAAATCCGGGGTGCCGCCCATTGTCAGGGCCGGCAGTCTCTAAAGTAACAGGGTGACGCTGAATGTTCGATTGGAAAGAGATTCTGGATTTCTGGTTTGGTGAACTTGACGAAAATGGGTTGCCAGACAGCGACCATCGGAACAAATGGTTCCGGTCAGACCGCAAGTTCGATCAGGAGATTCGCCGGCGTTTCCTGTCCATGGTGCTTTTCGCGTCTGAGCAGGGTCTGGACCACTGGCGCCGTGAGGCCGGTGGGACACTCGCCGAAATCATCCTGCTGGATCAGTTTTCCCGGAACATCTTCCGCGGCAGTGCCATGGCGTTTGATCAGGACCGTCAGGCCCGGAAACTCTGTCGGGAAGCCATGCAGAAGGGGCAGGATATGATGCTTGCGCCGGTCCACAGGGCTTTCCTCTACATGCCACTGCAGCATTCCGAGCTCAGGGACGATCAGGACGTCTCTGTGGAATGTTACGAACAGCTTGCGCGCTCGACCCAGGGAATTCTCGCCGATTTTATGGGCAGCTTTCTTCAGTCTGCCCGCGATCACCGGGCCATTATTCAGCAGTTCGGTCGCTTTCCCCATCGAAACAAGGCACTGGGAAGGATATCGACCGCAGACGAAGAGGCTTACCTTGAGGGCGGCCGCCGATTTGGCCAGTAAGGTAGAAAGGTACGCGGTGGTTTCTTAAAGTTTTGTATGAAAAACGTACATTCTGACGGGGTTAGCAAAATTCCCTGATAAAATGCGCAACACTTACTTTCGACCGGGTGGCGGCGTTTGGTTACCACCCGCAATCATTTTATCGGGGACGTATAATGCAAAAGATGCGGCGTTTTTTGCCCGCCGGCTTACTTCTGGCTGTATGCGCAGCGCTTCCTCTCTCATCACTTGGCGATTCGCTGGATGATCAGCTTGTCGACCGCCTGCGCACAGTCGCTCCAAAGCTTGATGCCGAAGTTCTCAAGACAGCCATCAGTGCGTCTCGCTGCGCTGTCTCGAATGGTGTAGAGATGCCCGAGCGGCTCGCGGTTATCGATTTCTCCCTGCCGTCCAGCCAGGAACGGCTGTGGATCTTTGACCTTGAAAAGGGGGAGTTGCTGCTTCGGGACCTGGTTGCGCACGGCAAGAATTCGGGGAATTTCGAATCCACCGCCTTCTCCAATACTGAGGGCAGCCACCAGTCCAGTATCGGGCTTTTTCAGGCCCGGGAATCCTATTACGGGCGGCATGGATATTCACTCAGACTGGATGGTCTGGAACCGGGCATCAACGATCTCGCCAGACAGCGGGCCATCGTTATTCATGGCGCCGATTATGTGAATGAGGACTGGGTCAGCAAGTACGGACGTATAGGCCGCAGTCATGGTTGCCCGGCGGTGGATAACCAGATCGTCAAGCGTGTGGTGGACAACCTGAAAGGCGGGCAGTTGGTGTTCAAGTACTACCCAGACCAGGAGTGGCTGCACAGTTCCGGTTTCCTGAAATGTGACAACAAGACACTGGCTGGAAAAAACCTGCAAAAAAGTGGTTGACGGCTTCGTCGGGATCCGTAGAATACGCCTCCGTTGTCGGTAACAGCCGATCAGCATTGCGGGAATAGCTCAGTTGGTAGAGCACAACCTTGCCAAGGTTGGGGTCGCGAGTTCGAATCTCGTTTCCCGCTCCAGATTCAGAAAACCCGGTCCTGAAAAGGTCCGGGTTTTTTCGTTTTCGGGCATCTCCAAACTCGGCGCCAGGGTGTGTGGTCAGGTATACTCAGCAGCCTGTTGCGTATCCTGATTCTTTGGGAGGCTGCCCGCCATGAAGGTCCATTCGCTGTTCGTGTACCCCGTCAAATCCCTGTCTGGAATTGAAGTGACCAGTTTTAATACCGATGATTTCGGGCCGGTTGGGGATCGTCGATGGATGATCGTGGATGACGACCGCCGGTTTGTTACCCAGAGGGAGCACCCGGAACTTGCCCGTGTCGGAACCCGTCTGGAAGGTGACCGGGTCGCGATCAGCATTCCCGATGAGGGCGAGTTTGTCCTGAGTGTCTCAGATGAAGAGGTTCGGGTTCTGGTCTGGAGAGACTGGGTCAAGGCCCTGGCGGGGTTGCCCGAGGCGAATGCTGCCCTGAGCCGTTTCTGCGGTAAGCCTGTTCGCCTGGTTTTTATGCCGGACAGCTCTTTTCGCCGCGTTGATGCAGGCCGGGTCAACGACTACCGCCGGGTGGGTTTCGCCGACGGGTTCCCCTTTCTGGTGACCAATACCGCCTCCCTGGCAGAGCTGAATACCCGGCTTGAGGCGCCCGTGGAGATGCGCAGATTCCGCCCCAACATTGTGGTTGAGGGGGCAGGGGCCTGGGATGAAGATATGTGGCAGAGCCTGAGCGTTGGCGACAACCATCTCAGCATCGTAAAGCCCTGTTCGCGCTGTGTAATGACCACCGTGGATCCTTCCACGGGCCAGAAGGATGCTGCCCTGCAGCCCCTGAGGACGCTCTCCGGCTATCGCAGAACCCAGGAGGGCGTCATCTTCGGCCAGAACGCCATTCATGAATCACCGGGCATTATTCGGGTGGGTGATCCCGTTACTGCCAACCAATCGGAGTAGAACCAAACGTGCCACTGTTAACGCTGGACTCAGTTTCCCTGGCTTATGGAATGCACCCGCTGCTGGATCAGGCCTCATTGGTTATCGATGCCGGCGAGCGCGTGTGTTTGCTGGGACGAAACGGCGAGGGAAAATCGACCCTGCTCAAGATTGTCAGTGGGGAAGTGATACCCGACGGTGGCGTTGTTCGTCTCGATGACGGGGCCGTGCTGGCGGTGCTTCCGCAGAACCTGCCCTCGGAAGATACCCGTACCGCCTATGAAGTTGTCGCCGGTGCCTTTCCGGAAACGGGCCAGTTGCTCGCTGAATTTCATCAGCTGTCCCAGCAGGCCGATGAGGCGAGTCTCGACCGGCTGATGAAGGTTCAGGAGCGCCTGGAGGCTCTGGACGGATGGCGCCTTGACCAGAAAGTCACCACCATTCTCGGTCAGTACGGCGTTGATCCGGACCAGACGCTGAATACTCTGTCCGGCGGTTGGCAGCGCCGGGTTTTGCTGGCCAAGGCGCTGGTTGCCGATCCGGACATACTGTTGCTGGACGAGCCCACGAACCACCTGGATGTTCCGGCAATCGCCTGGCTGGAGGAGGCCCTTGGCCAGTTCCGAGGCGCCATGCTGTTTGTCAGCCACGATCGTGCGTTCATACGGCGCATGGCGACCCGCATCGTGGAGCTGGACCGGGGCAAGCTGGTGAGTTTTGCGGCCACCTATGATCGCTACCTCGATCTGAAAGAGAAAGCGCTGGAGGAGGAAGAGCGGCAGAACGCGTTGTTCGACAAGCGACTGAAGCAGGAAGAGGCCTGGATTCGTCAGGGCATCAAGGCTCGCAGGACTCGTAATATGGGGCGTGTTCGGGCCCTGAAAGCCATGCGTGAGGAGCACCGGCAGCGCAGGGTGCGGGGTGGAACCGCCAGCTTTGCAGTGGAGGACGCGGCGCGGTCTGGCAAGCTGGTGGTTGAAACCAGGGACGCGGGCTTTGCCTATCCGGATGGCACCCCGGTAATAAGAGATATGAATCTTACCATCCTTCGCGGGGACAAGATCGGGCTCGTTGGCGAGAACGGCACGGGCAAGACCACCCTTGTTCGGCTTTTATTGGGAGACCTGGAACCAACCGAGGGTTCTGTTCGTCTGGGAACCAATCTGCAGGTTGCTTACTTCGACCAGCTGCGAGGCGAGCTGGATCTGACACGGAACGCACTGGATAACCTGTCCGAGGGCCGGGAGTTCATCGACATTAATGGCCAGAGCAAGCATGTGCTCGGCTATTTGCAGGAATTCCTGTTTACCCCGGAGCGCGCCAGATCTCCGGTCAGCGTCTTTTCCGGTGGTGAGCGTGCCCGGCTGCTACTGGCGAAACTGTTCAGCAAGCCCGCCAATATTCTGGTGCTCGATGAGCCAACCAACGATCTGGATGTGGAAACGCTGGAATTGCTGGAAGAACAGCTGGCGGAATTTGCCGGCACCGTGATCGTGATCAGTCACGACCGTGAGTTTCTTGATAATGTGATCACCGAAACGGTTTTCCTGGATGGATCGGGCAAAGTGCGGGAGTTCGTGGGTGGCTACACCGATTGGCGTCGACAGGGCGGCTGTTTCCCGTCTGAAGCCACCGGTAATCGACCGGACAAGCAGGATAAATCCAGTAAAACCTCTGTTGATACTGGCAAGGTCGAATCACAGAAAGTCGCGGATGGCACAAAAGCGGGAACGCAGTCTGAGAAAAGCAAACCCGCTAAGCTGAGCTACAAACTCAAACTCGAGCTTGAGCAGTTGCCGGGGCAGATTGAGGCACTCGAGCAGGAAGTCGCCGGCCTGCAGGAAAGAATTTCCCAGGCTGATTTTTATTCAGGCCCACCGGATGAAGTCTCGGCCACTCTGGAAGCATTGACGGAAAAGGAAAACCGTTTGGAGCAGGTCATTGAGCGGTGGATGGAGCTGGAAGAACAGGCAAATCAATGAATGTACATTACGATTTCAGATTTCAGGACGGCCGTAGGGTTGAGTTTAAAGTAACGGACAAGCCGTCCCGGCCTTCCGGAAAACTTCCGTCCTGGACACAGCTGGAACATTGCCAGTGTAGCAACTGTCCTTTGAAGGTTTCCGAATCCTCCCACTGTCCCGCGGCAACCGAGATATTGCCGGTTGTGGAGGCCTTTCGGGATGAGGATGCCTACCAGAAGGTGGAAGTGAAGGTAACCGATGATCGTCGAAGCTATGAGAAGCAGACGGCGCTTGAGGAGGCACTTCGATCGTTGCTCGGGCTGAAAATGGCGACCAGCGGGTGCCCGGTTCTGTCAGAGCTCAAGCCCATGGCGGTTCATCACCTGCCGTTTGCAAACACCGATGAATTCATTATGCGCAGCGTTTCCCATTACCTGTTGCAGCAATACTTCGCGAAACGGAATCATCAGACCCCAGACTGGGAATTGAAGGGGCTGGTGGAGAGGAATCAGAGGCTACAACTGGTGAATCAGGCCCTGTGGCAGAGAATACACTCAGTCTGCAAGGGTGACAGCAATCTGAAGGCACTACTGAACTTCTTCTCGATGGCCTCGAGTGTCAGTTTCTCGCTGGAAAGTCAGCTTCGCAAACTTGAGGCGAAAATGGAGGGGGAAGGGGGCTGATCGCGGCTTTCGTTCTCAGCAGGCCCGGGTCCACACCCCGGGCCTTTTTGTTGGTCAAGCCTTAGTGAATGCGAACGGCCAGAACATCGCATTCGGTTCCATGCAGAACCCCGTTTGCGGTGGAGCCCAGCAAAAGCTGAAAACCCTTCCGGCCATGACTGCCAACGATCACAAGGTCTACTTCCTGTTCCTTCGCAAGCCTGTGGATTTCGGACTCGGGGCGCCCGACTGTCACCACCTGGTTGTTTTTGGCCACACCGTATTTGTCGCCGTAGGTTCCCAATTGCTCGCGAGCTGCTTTGTCGAGTTGGTCCTGTAGCTCGGTCAGATCCATCGGAATATCGCCACCATAGGCATAGCCGACAGGCTCAACCACATGAACCAGCATCAGCTCCGCACCATGGGCTTCGCTTATGGCCTTTGCCTTGTCCAGTACCTGTGGGGCTTCTTCTGTCAGGTCAATCGCAACAAGCATCTTTTTATAGGCAGACATCGTATCGCTCCTTCGCACACGGGATATTATTCTGAGGATAGTACCTTAAATCGGGTCGGGAAAGTGTAGCGGGAAACTGACGGGTATCAAAAACAGAGGCGGAAAAGTGCTTTTCTGGCAGGCAATTAGGCCTGCCAGAAAGAGCAGGGCGGTCAGGCGTTGCCCTTGAGCAGCTCAATGGTTGTCGCAAGTCCTTTGAGGATACCCTTGGAATAGCGATCGATTACAAAGCCCACGTTGTTTTCGTTGTAGTTAATGTAGGAGCCACGGATAAACTGCCATTTGGCGGAAATGTCGTTAAGCGCGTCCTTGAGCTCCGGTGTTCCCTCGCCCTGTATTACGGATGCCAGCAACTGGTCCAGCTCCCGGGCCTGTTCATCCAGCGGGGTCTCGGTTGAGGAGCCCTGGAAGGTCTGGGCGACAGAAGAGTTTGTCCTGACCGAGTATTTCGCCATCATCTGGGCCATTTTTACGGCCGCCGAACGGGCGGCTTCTACCCTTGGGTTGGTCTCGGTCTGTGAGCTTTCCTGGGCCACCTTGTATAGCTCGGTGGCCTTCTCGTTCATCGTGAGTGCCTGGTTGGCCATGTCTGAGACCAGCCGCAAATCGGGGTAGCCCTGGTTGCGCACATCGTTGATGTTGTCCCGCATCAGGTTCTTGAACTTGTCGAATTCCTGGTTCAGCCCCTCAACTTCCTCGGCTGACAGTACGCCTGAATCGCTGCCCGCGATGGAGTTCATGGAATCGTTGGCCGAGTTGATGCCCTGCACAATCTCGTTCAAAGTGCCGGTATCACCGGTTCCGCTGAAACGGTAGTAGGCGTCCAGAGCCATGTAGTTGCTGACCCGGAAATTGTGAAGATCGGAGAGAAATCCGTCGGCACTGTCCTGAGCGCGGGCACCCATGGACGTGAGTGCAAGGAGAATCAGTGCGGCTACAAGGGAACGTATCCGCAGGTTTGCGTCTTTCATCGGATGGGTCTCCGTAATGCGGTTTTATTATTGTGGACCAAAGTCGTAGATCGAAGGTAAAGTAACTCCGTCAGCCAATCAAGCAGTTTTGGCGGCGGTGTAGCCCGTAAATGTAAATAACTTTGAAATTTGCGTGACGAAGTTCCGGTTTTTTCTGAGCAGTGGCTTCCAGTTCACTGAAACATAACAATTCCGCTCCAATTTTCTTCGGTTGCCCCCGGTATTTCGGGGACTTTTGCAGCCCTCCAGAAAGAAACAAATTGACAAATGCGCCGTTTTTTTTCATCGTGTGCCCTCACGATTCAAACGACTGTATGAATTTTTGGATCGGATGATCGGGCAGTGACCGAAATCTCGCTGCACAAACAGCCGCGCCGGTAAATCAAAAGTACCGCCCGGTTGGAAGCAGTTCCAAACACAGACTGGAGATCAGTTGATGATTTACGAAGGTAAAGCCATCACGGTTAAAGAGATCGAAGGCGGGATCGCTCAGTTGAACTTCGACTTGCAGGGCGAGTCAGTAAACAAGTTCAACCGTCTTACTATTGAAGAGCTCCGCGCCGCGACTGACGCACTGAAAGCGCAGAAGAACCTGAAGGGTCTGGTAGTCACCAGCTCCAAGGACAGCTTCATTGTTGGTGCCGACATTACCGAATTCACCGAGCTTTTTGCAGGCTCGGAAGAGGATCTGGTAGCCAACAACCTCAAGGCCAACGAAGTCTTCAACGCTGTTGAAGATCTGCCGTTCCCCACCGTTACCGCGATCAACGGTATGGCGCTGGGTGGCGGTTTCGAAATGTGTCTTGCAACCGACTACCGCGTGATGGACAAGAAGGCCAAGGTTGGTCTTCCGGAAGTGAAGCTTGGCATCTTCCCGGGCTTTGGCGGTACCGTGCGTCTGTCCCGTCTGGTTGGCGTGGACAATGCCGTCGAGTGGATCAGCGGTGGTACCGAGAACCGTGCTGATGTCGCTCTGAAAGTCGGCGCTGTCGATGCCGTGCTCGAGTCCGACAAGCTGGTCGATGCTGCTGTTGCCATTATTAACCAGTGCAACGAAGGCAAGCTGGACCACGAAGCCCGTCGCGAAGAGAAGAAGGGCAAGATCAAGCTCAATGCCATGGAAAGCATGATGGCATTCGAGATTTCCAAGGCGTTTGTTGCCGGCAAGGCTGGCAAGAACTACCCGGCTCCTGTCGAGGCCATCAAGGTCATGCAGAAGCATGCCGGCATGACCCGCGACAAGGCAATCGAAGTCGAAGCCAAAGGCTTCGCCAAGATGGCCAAGACCAATGTGGCGGCCTGCCTGGTTGGCCTGTTCCTGAACGATCAGGAATTGAAGAAGAAGGCCAAGGCCTGGGAAAAAGAAGCTAACGACGTGAACCTGGCAGCCGTTCTGGGTGCCGGTATCATGGGTGGTGGTGTTGCATTCCAGTCTGCCCTGAAAGGCACGCCGATCATCATGAAGGACATCAACCAGGACGGCATCGCCCTGGGTCTGAAAGAAGCCAAGAAGCTTCTGTCCAAGCGTGTTGAAAAAGGAAAGATGAAGCCGGATCAGATGGCCGACGTGCTCAACAGCATCACGCCGACCCTGAACTATGGCGACTTCAAGAATGTAGACCTGGTGGTTGAAGCGGTTGTTGAAAACCCGAAGGTGAAAGATGCCGTTCTGCGTGAAACCGAAGATGCGGTTCGCGAGGACACCATCCTGACCTCCAACACCTCGACTATTTCCATCGACCTGCTGGCCAAGAACCTGAAGCGTCCGGAAAACTTCTGCGGCATGCACTTCTTCAACCCGGTGCACATGATGCCGCTGGTTGAGGTAATCCGTGGCGAGAAGACCAGTGATCGCGCCATTGCAACCACGGTTGCCTACGCCAAGGCCATGGGCAAGACCCCGATCGTTGTAAACGATTGCCCGGGCTTCCTGGTCAACCGTGTTCTGTTCCCGTACTTCGGCGGCTTTATCGGCCTGGTACGTGACGGTGCTGACTTCCAGCACGTTGACAAGGTTATGGAAAAGTTCGGCTGGCCCATGGGTCCTGCGTACCTGCTGGACGTGGTCGGCATGGATACCGGCAAGCACGCTGGCGAAGTAATGGCAGACGGCTTCCCGGATCGGATGAAGCACGAAGGTACAACCGCCATTGACGTGATGTTCGATAACAACCGTTACGGACAGAAGAACGACAAGGGCTTCTACAAGTATGAACTGGACCGCAAGGGCAAGCAGAAGAAGGTTGTCGACGAAGAGACCTACAAGCTGCTCGAGCCTGTTGTTCAGGGTAAGAACGAGTTCAGCGAAGAAGACATCATCGCCCGTATGATGATTCCTCTTTGCCTGGAAACCGTTCGCTGCCTGGAAGACGGCATTGTCGAAGATCCGGCAGATGCTGATATGGGCCTGATTTTCGGTATCGGCTTCCCGCCGTTCCGTGGTGGTGCCCTGCGCTATATCGACGATATGGGTGTAGACAAGTTCGTCGAACTGGCAGACAAGTTTGCAGACCTTGGTCCTCTTTATCACCCGACCGAGAAGCTGCGTGAAATGGCCAAGACTGGCAAAAAGTTCTTTGGCTAACCCTGAACGAGATTTCCGAACGGAGAAAGATCTATGAGCCTTAATCCGAGAGACGTTGTCGTCGTCGATTGCGTGCGGACTCCGATGGGTCGTGCCAAAAACGGTTGTTTCCGGAACGTGCGTGCAGAGACCCTGTCCGCCAATCTGATCGAAGCACTGTTTGAGCGCAACCCGAAGCTCGACCCGAAAGAAGTTGAAGATGTTATCTGGGGCTGTGTAAACCAGACCAAGGAGCAGGGCTTCAACGTGGCACGTCAGATTTCCCTGCTGACCCGCATTCCCCACGAGTCTGCCGCTCAGACCGTGAACCGCCTGTGTGGCTCTGCCATGAGCGCGATTCACACTGCAGCCCAGGCCATCATGACCGGCAACGGTGATGTGTTCTTCGTGGGTGGTGTTGAGCACATGGGGCACGTACCCATGACCGAAGGCTTCGACCACAACCCGGCTGCGTCCAAGTACTCCGCAAAAGCGTCCAACATGATGGGCCTGACCGCGGAAATGCTGGCCAAGATGCACGGGATTACCCGTGAGCAGCAGGACGAGTTCGGTGCTCGGTCCCACCGTCTGGCCCATGAAGCGACCGTAGAAGGCCGTTTCAAGAACGAAATCGTGCCCATTGAAGGTCACGACGAGAACGGCTTCAAGGTGCTGATCGAGGAAGACGAGACCATTCGTCCCGAGACCACGGCCGAGTCCCTGAGCCAGCTCAAGCCGGCGTTCGATCCGAAGAACGGTACCGTAACAGCCGGTACGTCTTCCCAGCTGACCGACGGTGCGGCAGCGATGGTGCTGATGTCTGCAGAGCGTGCAGAGGCACTTGGTCTCAAGCCGATTGCCAAGATTCGCAGCATGGCCGTTGCCGGCTGTGATCCCGCGATCATGGGTTACGGCCCGGTGCCGGCCACCAAGAAAGCCCTGAAGCGCGCAGGCCTGAAAGTCGAGGATATCGACTTCTGGGAACTGAACGAGGCTTTCGCCGGCCAGTCCCTGCCTGTCCTGAAGGACCTGAAGCTTCTGGGCGTTATGGAAGAAAAAGTGAACCTGAACGGCGGCGCGATTGCCCTGGGCCATCCGCTGGGCTGCTCTGGTGCACGTATCTCTACAACCCTGCTGAATGTAATGCAGGCCAAAGGCGGTAAACTTGGTGTTTCCACCATGTGTATCGGTCTGGGCCAGGGCATTGCAACGGTCTGGGAGCGTCTGTAATCCAGTAACCGGATTGCATTTCGCGGTTTCAGAAGGCCCGGCAAATGCCGGGCCTTTCTGTTTCAGCAGGCGGGCCCAACAGGGTTCCCGAATGTGAAAAAAAGCAGGATTGAAACCAAAGAATGGGTTGTCTTGCTATTCTTGACCCTGTAAAACAGTGAGCCTATACAAAATAGCGGCGTATTTGTGTTTTCTAGCCGACTGATTTTACAGCGAGTTTACGGTTTGCTGATTTATTGACCGATTTATCGCCAAGGATACAGAACTCCGATATGGGTAAAAGTCTCGTAATTGTCGAGTCACCAGCGAAAGCGAAGACCATCAACAAGTACCTGGGCTCTGACTTCATCGTCAAATCGAGCGTCGGGCACATTCGTGATCTTCCCGTCAGTGGCAGCGGATCCCAGTCCGATCCCAAAGAGCGTGCCAAGCAGGCTGCTATCACCCGGAAGATGAGCCCTGAAGAGAAGGCGGTTCATAAAAAGCGCAAGTCCCGCGAGCAGCTGGTTGCCCGGATGGGTGTCGACCCGGACCAGGATTGGAGTGCCCGTTACGAGATCCTTCCCGGCAAAGAGAAGGTGGTCAGCGAACTCAAGCGTTTGGCCAAATCAGCAGACCATATCTATCTGGCAACGGATTTGGACCGCGAAGGGGAGGCCATCGCCTGGCACCTTCAGCAGACCATTGGTGGCGAACCTGAAAAGTACCGGCGCGTGGTGTTCAACGAAATCACCAAGCGTGCGATTCAGGAAGCGTTCAAGGATCCAGGCACTCTCGACAATAACCGGGTTAACGCACAGCAGGCCCGTCGCTTCCTCGACCGGGTTGTTGGCTATATGGTGTCGCCCCTGCTTTGGGCCAAACTTGCCCGCGGCCTCTCCGCCGGCCGTGTTCAATCCGTTGCGGTGCGGCTGATAGTCGAGCGTGAACGTGAAATCCGGAAGTTCGTTCCGGAGGAGTTCTGGCAGTTGCACGCCGATCTGGCGTCTGTCAAGGCCGATCAACCGGTTCGTTTCGAGGTGACTCGCCACGAGGACAAGCCCTATCGTCCGGTCAATGAGCAGCAGAGCAGTGACCACGTCAGCCGGCTGAAGGCGGGTACGTTCAAGGTTGCCAAGCGGGAAGACAAGCCGACCCGTTCGCGGCCGTCCGCGCCGTTTATTACGTCTACGCTGCAGCAGGCTGCCAGTAACCGGATGGGGTTCAGCGTCAAGAAGACGATGATGCTGGCCCAGCGTCTTTATGAGGCCGGTTTCATTACCTACATGCGTACGGACTCCACCAACCTGAGTCAGGATGCGATCAACAGTTGCCGTGCGTATATCGAAAAGCAGTTCGGCGACAAATACCGGCCGGAAAAGCCCCGTGTCTACGGCAGCAAAGAGGGTGCCCAGGAGGCCCACGAGGCCATTCGCCCAACCGAAGTCAGCCGTCGTCCGGCGGATATCAGTGGCCTTGAGAAGGATGCCGAGAAGCTCTACGACCTCATATGGCGTCAGTTTATTGCCTGCCAGATGTCCGACGCCGAATTCCTGAGTACGTCCATTGTGGTGGCCAACGGCGATTATGAACTCCGTACCCGGGGCCGGATCATCAAATTCGATGGCTTCCTGAAGGCAGCACCCCAGGCCGCCAAGAAAGACGAAGACATTGCTCTGCCTGACATTAAGGTGGATGAAGTGCTGGATCTCAAGAAACTGGATCCTACGCAGCACTTTACCAAGCCGGCGCCCAGATACACCGAGGCCAGCCTGGTCAAGGAGCTCGAAAAGCAGGGCATTGGCCGTCCGTCGACCTACGCATCGATTATTTCCACGATTCAGGATCGCGGTTATGTGAGGCTGCAGAACCGTCGGTTCTACGCCGAGAAGATGGGCGAGATCGTTACCGAGCGCCTGTCGGAATCTTTTCCGAACCTGATGGACTTCGACTTCACCGCGAGGATGGAAGATGAGCTCGACGAGATTGCCGAGGGCGAGGTCGAGTGGAAGAAAGTCCTGAATGATTTTTACGGTCGGTTCCGGCAGCAGCTGGAAAAAGCCGAGAGTGGTGAAGACGGCGGCATGAGGGCCAACACGCCGACTGAAACGGACATTCCATGCCCGAGTTGTGGCCGGAACATGCAGATCCGGGTGGCCAGCACCGGTGTTTTCCTGGGTTGCTCTGGCTATTCCTTGCCACCGAAAGAGCGTTGCAAGACTACCATTAACCTCGTGTCCGGTGATGAGGTTGTCAGCGCCGACGATGACGTCGAGGGTGAGGGCGAGACCCGTCTGCTGCGCAAGAAACGTCGCTGCCCCAAGTGTGGCACCGCCATGGACAGCTACCTGGTGGACGAAACCCGCAAGCTGCATGTTTGCGGTAACAATCCGGATTGCTCTGGCTACGAGGTAGAAAAGGGCACGTTCCGCATCAAGGGCTACGATGGGCCGACTCTTGAGTGCGATAAGTGTGGCTCCGAGATGCAGCTTAAAACCGGGCGTTTTGGCAAGTATTTCGGATGCACCAATGCCGAGTGCAAGAATACCCGCAAGTTGCTGAAAAATGGCGAGCCCGCTCCGCCCAAAATGGACCCGGTGCCAATGCCCGAGCTCCAATGTCAGAAAGTTGATGATACTTACGTTCTCAGGGACGGTGCGTCCGGTTTATTCCTGGCTGCCAGCAAATTCCCGAAAAACCGGGAAACGCGGCCACCGCTGGTGATGGAGATTAAACCGCACCGCAAGGAGATTGATCCGAAGTACGATTACCTGATGGATGCGCCCGAGCGTGATCCCGAGGGTAATCCAACGGTGATTCGCTACAGCCGTAAGAGCAAGGAGCAGTACGTCATGTCTGAAAAGGATGGCAAGGCGACGGGCTGGTCTGCGTGGTACGTCAACGGGAAGTGGCAGCCACAGGACAAGAAAAAGTAATTTTCATGGAATCGGGGCCAGATGAACGCGTTCATCTGGCCCCGGCGTCAGAGACTTACCGGAACTTCCTCAGCCTCTGAATGAGAGAGGATGTGTCCCAGCGTTTTCCGCCCATCGACTGCACATCCGCATAGAACTGATCCACCAGTGCGGTGACTGGCAGTGAGGCATTCACTTTTCGTGCCTCTTCCAGGCAGATTCCCAGGTCCTTCCGCATCCAGTCAACGGCGAAGCCGTGCTCGAATTCTCCGGCCATCATGGTTCCCGAGCGGTTTTCCATTTGCCACGACTGGGCCGCGCCTTTGGAAATCACATCCACCACTTTCGCCACATCGAGTCCGGCCTGCTCTGCAAAGTGCAGGGCCTCTGAGAGCCCCTGGACAAGGCCGGCAATGGCAATCTGGTTTACCATCTTGGTTTTCTGGCCACTGCCGGCCGGGCCCATCCGGTTGAGCGCCCGCGCATAGTGCTCCATGATCGGCTCGGCTTTGGCGTAGTCCTGTTCGGAGCCGCCACACATGATGGTCAGTTTGCCGTTTTCAGCGCCTTGCTGTCCTCCGGAAACGGGGGCATCGACAAATCCCATATTGTGTTTGCGCGCGACAGTGGCCAGGTATTCGGCGATGCCGGCGGAGGCGGTGGTATGGTCGATCAGGACCGCGCCCTCGGACGCATTGGCGAGAATCCCGGCGTCGCCTTCGTAGACGGCTTTCAGGTCGGTATCGGCGCCAACGCAGGTCAGCACGATATCGGCGCCATCAACGGCTTCGGCAATGGTGGTGCAGCTGGTTCCGGAGTATTCGGTCGCCCACTGCTCGGCTTTGGCAGAGGTCCGGTTCCAGACCCTGACGGGGAGGCCGGCCTTGGCAAGGTGGCCGGCCATCGGATAGCCCATCACGCCAAGGCCGATAAATGCTGCTGTAGTCATTGCTTTCTCCTCTCGTGTTTTCGTCGGGTTAACTTAGCACAGAAGAGTGGGGCTGGAGCGAATAAAAAAGGCCGCTGAATCAGCGGCCTTTGCATGTCTTACCCGGTAATTGGGTTTTACTTTGTCGGATAGTCCCGGGAATCCGAGCCAGTGTAGAGCTGGCGCGGACGGCCGATGCGGTAGTCGCCGCTGACCATTTCGTTCCAGTGCGAGAACCAGCCAATGGTCCGCGACAGGGCGAAGATAACGGTGAACATGGAAGTGGGGATTCCAATTGCCTTCAGGATCAGGCCGGAGTAAAAATCCACATTCGGGTAGAGCTTGCGCTTAACGAAGTATTCGTCCTCCAGCGCGATTTTCTCGAGACGCTGGGCGATTTTCAGCAGCGGATCGTTCTCCAGACCCAGCTCTGTCAGAACCTCGTGAGCAGTTTCTGCCATCACCTTGGCCCGCGGGTCAAAGTTCTTGTAAACCCGATGGCCGAAGCCCATCAGGCGGAACGGATCGTCCTTATCCTTGGCCTTGGCGATGAATTTCTCGATATTGGACTCGTCGCCAATCTCGGCCAGCATATCCAGCACTGCCTCGTTGGCGCCGCCGTGAGCAGGTCCCCACAGAGCTGCAATCCCGGAGGCGATACACGCATAGGGGTTGGCACCGGTTGAGCCGGCCAGGCGTACCGTGGACGTCGACGCGTTCTGTTCGTGATCCGCGTGCAGGATGAAGATTTTGTCCATGGCCTTGGCCAGGATCGGGTTCGGCTTGTATTCCTCGCAGGGAACGCCAAACATCATCTGCAGGAAGTTCTCGGAATAGGAGAGGTCGTTGCGCGGGTATACAAACGGTTGGCCGATGCTGTACTTGTAACACCAGGCGGCAATTGTGGGCATTTTTGCGATCAGGCGATGCGCAGTGATTTCCCGCTGCTCCTGGTTGGTTACGTCCATCTGGTCATGGTAGAACGCAGACAGCGCGCCTACGACGCCGCACATGATGGCCATCGGATGTGCGTCACGACGGAAACCCTGGAAGAAGTTCCGCATCTGGTCGTGCAGCATGGTGTGGTTCTTGATGGTGTCGTGGAACCGCTTGTTCTCTTCCGCGCTCGGAAGCTCACCGTGCAGGAGCAGATAGCAGACTTCAAGGTAGTCGGAATGCTCGGCCAGCTGTTCAATCGGGTAGCCGCGGTGCAGGAGAACGCCGTTTGCACCGTCGATGTAGGTAATGGCCGATTCGCAGGCTGCTGTGGATACGAACCCGGGATCGTATGTGAAAACGCCTTCCTGGACGAGGCCTCGTACGTCGATAACGTCAGGGCCGACGGTGCCGGAATAAACCGGTAGCTCAATGGACTTGTCCCCCACCGAGAGCGTGGCTTTCCTGTCGGTCATGGTGCTCTCCTATTTATCAGCTTTGACAGCTTTATCTACAGTTATAGATGCGCTTGGAGTCTGCGCGGTAGAAAGTCGCACCACTGTGATCGCCTGGTGCGATTTCTGCCGCGCAGAGTCCTGGAAGGCGCGTATTATCGCAAAACTGGCGGCAAAATATAGGGCGTTGGCTTTTTTTGTCAATGGAAGAGTCCGGAAAAGCCATAATTTGACATTCGCTGTAAATCAGGGATATCCCGAATAACAACGGATTGGGGGTGGAAAAGGATTTGTCAATCATCCTTATAGCTTGCTTAAGCCCCTGAAATACGCGGCCTGGGCGACGTTGCAGGTTTGTAATTGGTTAGGGTACTCCTTATAATCCCTAGCCCGGAATCGGGGATAAACCTTTTCCCGCTGCCTGTAAATAGCGGGTTGCCGGTGAGGTTGCCTCCCTTCTGAGCCAATCGTGTGCCGGTTTCGTATCTGCACGCCGATCCTTACATACCAACCATCCGCATCCGGTTTTCCGGTCCCGCGGAACCAAGAGAGAGTGTGAGAGCGCTGTGAATAGCAAACGACCAGTAAATCTCGATCTCGGCAAGTTTCATTTTCCGCTGCCAGCCATTACGTCCATATTGCACCGTATCAGCGGCATCATCATTTTTGTTGGTGTTGCGTTCATGCTTTACGGACTTCAGCTTTCCCTGTCCGGGGAAGAGGGCTTCAGTCGCGTCAATGAACTGCTGGACAGCTTCCTTGCCAAGCTGATTATCTGGGGCATCTTGTCTGCTCTGTTGTACCACCTGGTTGCGGGTATCAAGCACCTGTTCATGGACATGGGCATTGGTGAAGAGCTCGAGAGCGGCCGCCTCGCCTCGAAGATCACGATTGTGGTTTCCGTCATTCTCATCGTTCTGGCAGGAGTCTGGGTATGGTAAACAGCGTCACAAACCTGGGTCGCAGTGGTGTCTTCGACTGGCTGATCCAGCGGGTAACCGCCTACGTACTTGCTTTGTATACAATTTTCCTGCTCGGTTATATGTTGACGACTGAAGTTAACTATGACACCTGGAACGCGCTGTTTGACCAGACCTGGTTCCGTATCTTTACCTTGATGGCACTGCTCTCAATTGGTGCTCATGCCTGGGTAGGGCTCTGGACGGTGACCACGGACTATATCAAGGCCATGGGTCCCAGGTTTATCGTGCAGGCGGCTTGTGGGCTGACCATGTTCGTATATGTGGTTTGGGGCATTCAGATTCTTTGGGGGCTTTAATCGATGGCTAATATCAAGACCATGTCTTTTGACGCGATTGTTATCGGCGGCGGCGGGTCCGGCATGCGTGCCGCGCTTCAGCTGACCGAGTCCGGCGTCAATACCGCGTGTATCACCAAAGTTTTTCCTACGCGGTCTCATACGGTCTCTGCCCAGGGCGGTATCACCTGCGCGATCGCAAGTGCCGATCCTAACGACGACTGGCGCTGGCACATGTATGACACGGTAAAAGGTTCGGACTACATTGCCGACCAGGACGCCGTTGAGTACATGTGTTCCGTGGGGCCTCAGGCGGTATTCGAGCTTGAGCACATGGGTCTTCCTTTCTCTCGTACCGAGCAGGGCCGCATTTATCAGCGTCCGTTCGGTGGTCAGTCCAAGGGTCCGGATAACCCGACTCAGGCTGCACGTACGTGTGCCGCGGCTGACCGTACTGGCCATGCGCTTCTTCACACTCTTTACCAGGCGAACATCAAGGGCGGTACTACCTTTCTTAATGAGTGGTACGCGGTAGATCTCGTCAAGAACAGCAAGGACGAAGTTGTAGGTGTGGTTGCCATTGAGGTGGAAACTGGCGAAGTTGCCTACATCAAGTGCAAGGCAACCGTTCTGGCTACCGGTGGTGCAGGCCGTATTTACGCCTCCACAACCAACGCCCTGATCAATACCGGCGACGGCATTGGCATGGCGCTGCGCGCCGGTTTCCCGATGCAGGACATGGAAATGTGGCAGTTCCATCCGACCGGTATCTACGGTGCCGGTACACTGGTGACCGAAGGTTGCCGGGGTGAGGGTGGTTACCTGATTAATGCCGAAGGTGAGCGTTTCATGGAGCGCTATGCTCCGAACGCGAAGGACCTGGCGGGCCGGGACGTTGTTGCCCGGGCCATGGTTATCGAGATTCTCGAAGGCCGCGGATGTGGTCCCGACAAGGATCACGTGCTGTTGAAGCTGGATCACCTGGGTGAAGAAACCCTGAATCTGCGACTGCCGGGCATCTGTGAGCTGTCCCGTACCTTTGCGCACGTCGATCCGGTTAAAGAGCCGATCCCTGTAGTGCCGACCTGTCACTACATGATGGGTGGTATCCCGACCAACGTCGGTGGTCAGGCGCTGACCCAGGACGAAAACGGCAAGGACAAGCCGATTCCAGGCTTGTTTGCCTGTGGTGAGGCTGCCTGCGTCTCCGTGCACGGTGCCAACCGCCTCGGTGGTAACTCGCTTCTGGATCTGGTGGTCTTTGGTCGCGCGGCGGGTCTGCACATCGAAGAACAGCTCCGCGGCGGCTTTGAAGTCGACGCTGCCAGCGAAGAGGACATCAAGCGTGCCATGGCGCGGCTTGATCGCCTGAACAGTGCCTCCGAGGGCGAGAGCGTGGCTGAGGTTCGTAAGGATCTCCAGAACTGCATGCAGCTTTACTTCGGTGTATTCCGTGATGGCAACAGCATGGAAGAGGGCTTGAAGAAGCTGGAAGCCATTGGCGAGCGTGTTCGCAACACCAAGCTGGCCGATACCAGTAACGCTTTCAACACGGCCCGCATTGAAGCGCTCGAGCTGGACAACCTGTATGAGGTTGCTCTGTCCACAGCGATTTCCGCGTTTGAGCGTAAGGAAAGCCGTGGCGCCCACGCCAGGAACGACTTCACCGAGCGTGACGATGAAAACTGGCTCAAGCATTCCATGTACTTCCCGCTGGAGAAGCGTGTTGGTAAGCGAGATGTCAATTTCGCGCCGAAGACTGTGGACACGTTTGAGCCGAAGGTCCGGACTTACTAAGGGGGACGCCGAAAATGTTAGTAAGCCTTTATCGTTATAACCCGGAAACCGACAACGCGCCCTATATGCAGGACGTGAATGTCGAGATTCCGGAAGGCAAGGATCTGATGGTCCTTGACGTCCTGAACCTGATCAAGGAAGGCGACCCTTCCATGGCCTACCGTCGCTCCTGTCGTGAGGGGGTATGCGGTTCGGATGGCATGAACATGAACGGCAAGAACGGCCTGGCGTGTATCACTCCTGTTTCCCAGGTGGTGAAAGGCGACAAGCTGGTGTTGCGCCCGCTGCCGGGTCTGCCGGTTATTCGGGATCTGGTTGTCGACATGAGCCTCTTCTACAAGCAGTACGAGAAAGTCATGCCATACCTGATAAACGACAAGCCCGCGCCTGCGATCGAACGCCTGCAGTCTCCGGAAGATCGCGAGAAGCTGGACGGCCTGTACGAGTGTATCCTCTGTGCCTGCTGCTCCACTGCCTGCCCGTCGTTCTGGTGGAATCCGGACAAGTTCATCGGTCCTGCCGGCCTGCTGCAGGCCTACCGTTTCCTGGCTGACAGCCGGGATACGGCGCAGGACGAGCGGCTTGCCAACCTGGATGATCCGTTCAGCGTATTCCGCTGCCGGGGCATCATGAACTGTGTCAGTGTTTGCCCGAAAGGTCTGAACCCCACAAGGGCTATCGGCCATATTCGGAATCTTCTGCTGCAGCGGGCGACTTAAGCAGCAGGATTTCACTCAGACGCTATACTGTTCTGATCAGGTTAGTACCCGGAAGGCCTCGCAAGTTTGCGGGGCCTTCAACCAAAGGCTTATAGTCAAAAGTCTTACCCGGGTGCACACTACGCAAGCCGTGGCGGGAACTTATAAAGTTTTCTCCCTGTTTTGCTGAGTATAAAAACCACCGGGGAATGGAAAGCATCCATGTCGGGTGTGGTGGCCAAAGTCGATCCCGTAAAAACCCGTATTGACTGAGATATACCCCTGGCCGACCATATCGGGCTCCCCGCACCAGCCCAAGGTGAGCTATTCAAGATGCACGAAAGCATAATGGAGCAGTTATGGCAGACTTCCCACCTTCAGGGTGGAAATCTCGCCTATGTTGAACAGCTTTTTGAAACCTACCTGACAGACCCCAATGCCGTTCCCGAAGAGTGGCGGAGCTATTTCGACAAGCTCCCCAGTGTCGATGGCTATCAGGGCCGCGACATCGTCCACTCTTCCATCCGCGAACAGTTTGAACACATTTCCCGTAATCAGCGTTTTCTGTCCAGTGGCGGTGTTCCCGCCAGTGCAACATCTGATGCAGACAAAAAACAGATTCGTGTTCTCCAGCTGATTAACGCATTCCGGTTCCGCGGTCATCAGGAAGCAAAGCTTGACCCGCTGGGCGTATGGCAGCGTCCCAAGGTTGAAGATCTGGACCCCTCGTTTCATGAACTCTCGGATTCCGACAGCGATCTGGAATTTCAGACCGGTTCCCTGAACCTGGGTTCCGAGACCATGAAGCTTCGCGACATCGTCGAAGGTCTGCGCCTGACTTATTGCGAGAGCATTGGCGCAGAGTACATGCATGTCGTCGATACCCGTATCAAGCGGTGGTTCCAGCAGCGTATGGAGCCGGTTCGCTCACGGCCGGAATACGAAGCCAAGACCCGCAAGCACATTCTCGAGCGCCTCACCGCCGCCGAAGGCCTCGAAAAATACCTCGGTTCCCGCTATCCGGGCGTCAAGCGTTTTGGCCTGGAAGGCGCTGAGAGCCTGATTCCCTGCCTTGATGAGCTGATTCAGCGCGCTGGCTCCTACGGCGCCAAGGAGATCGTTCTGGGTATGGCCCACCGGGGCCGCCTGAACGTTCTGGTCAATACCCTGGGCAAGAACCCGAAAGAGCTTTTTGACGAGTTTGAAGGCAAGAAGCTGGCGGATTCCGGATCCGGTGATGTGAAATACCATCAGGGCTTTTCATCCAACGTGATGACCCCCGGCGGGGAAGTCCACCTGGCCATGGCGTTCAACCCGTCTCACCTGGAAATCGTGTCTCCGGTGGTTGAAGGCTCTGTCCGCGCACGCCAGACCCGTCGCGAAGATGATGAGGGCAACAAGGTGGTTCCCATCATCATGCACGGCGATGCTGCCTTTGCCGGCCAGGGCGTCGTGATGGAAACCTTCCAGATGTCACAGACCCGTGGCTTCGGGGTTGGTGGCACCATTCATATCGTGATCAACAACCAGGTTGGTTTTACCACCAGCAAGCAGGAAGACGCACGGTCTACCGAATACTGCACCGACGTTGCCAAGATGATCCAGGCTCCGATTCTGCATGTGAATGCGGACGATCCGGAAGCGGTGATGTTCGTCACCCAGATGGCCATGGACTATCGCAACGAGTTCAAGAATGACGTCGTTATTGATCTGGTTTGCTACCGTCGTCGCGGTCACAACGAGGCTGATGAGCCCGCCGCGACCCAGCCTGTCATGTATGAAAAGATCCGTAAGCTGAAGACCACTCGCAACATCTACGCAGATCAGTTGCTGGAAGCGGGTGTGATCAGTGAGGACGACGCCAAGCAGATGGAGAACGACTACCGTGATGCGCTGGATAACGGCGAGCACGTGGTCAAATCCCTGGTCAAAGAGCCCAACAAGGAGCTCTACGTAGACTGGACTCCCTATCTTGGCCATGAGTGGACTGCCAAGTGCAAATCCAGCGTCCCTCTGAAGACAATTCAGAAGCTGGGCAAGCAGCTGACGTCGATTCCCGAAGGTTTCAGTGTTCAGCGTCAGGTGTCCAAGATCGTCTCGGACCGTGAAAAGATGACCGCGGGTGCGCTGCCGATCAACTGGGGGTATGGCGAGGTCATGGCCTACGCGACCCTGCTGAACGAGGGGCACCCGATTCGCCTCACTGGCCAGGATATTGGTCGCGGCACCTTCTCACACCGTCATGCCGTTCTGCACAATCAGAAGGACGGGTCGACGCACATTGCGCTTGAGCAATTGTCCGAAGACCAGCCGAAATTCGAGATCTACGACTCGTTGCTGTCTGAAGAAGCGGTAATGGCGTTTGAATATGGCTATGCCACCACAGCGCCCGACGGTCTCGTGGTCTGGGAAGCCCAGTTCGGCGACTTTGCCAATGGCGCCCAGGTTGTGATCGACCAGTTCCTCACCAGTGGCGAGCACAAGTGGGGCCGCCTCTGTGGGCTGACCCTGTTGCTGCCCCATGGCTATGAGGGGCAGGGGCCGGAGCATAGTTCCGCGCGCCTGGAGCGGTTCCTTCAGCTGAGTGCCGAGCACAACATTCAGGTGTGTGTGCCGACAACGCCGTCGCAGGTGTTCCATATGCTGCGTCGCCAGGTCAAACGCCCGCTGCGTAAGCCGCTGGTGGCGATCACGCCGAAGAGTCTGCTGCGGCACAAGGAGGCCACCTCCGATCTGGATGACCTGACCACAGGGACTTTCAAGACGGTTCTGCCCGAGAAGGAGCCTTCGGATCCGAAGAAGGTAACGCGCCTGATCATGTGCAGCGGCAAGGTGTATTTCGATCTCCTCGAAAGGAAGAAGGCGGATGAGCGTGACGACGTCGCCATCGTGCGCATCGAACAGCTCTATCCGTTCCCGGGGGATGACCTTGACGAACTGCTGAGCCATTACACCAAGCTCAAGCACGTTGTCTGGTGTCAGGAAGAGCCGATGAACCAGGGTGCCTGGTACTGCAGCCAGCATCATATGCGAAATGCGCTGCACCGCCTGAACCCCAAGCTGTACCTTCAGTATGCCGGTCGTGACGCTTCGGCTGCTCCTGCCTGTGGACACATGTCGGTCCACATTGAAGAGCAGAAGAAACTGGTTAACGACGCGTTTGAAATTTGACGAGCTACCGAACTAAGGATCTGTAATGTCAACTGAGATTAAAGCCCCCGTTTTCCCGGAGTCGGTCGCGGAAGGTACTGTCGCGACCTGGCACAAACAGCCGGGTGAAGCCTGCTCCCGTGACGAGCTGATTGTCGATATCGAGACCGACAAGGTTGTTCTTGAGGTTGTTGCGCCTGCTGATGGCGTGATTGAGGAAATCATCAAGAACGAAGGCGATACCGTTGAAAGTGGTGAGGTAGTCGGCAAGTTCAAGGAAGGCGCCAAGGGCGAATCCAAGCCTGCCGAGGGTAAGAAAGAAGAAAGCAAGGAAGAGGCTCCGAAGGAAGAAGCCAAGAGTGAGGCATCTTCCGGCGAAGCCATCCTGAGCCCGGCGGCCCGAAAGCTGGCTGAGGAAAATAACGTCGATCCGAACAGCATCAAGGGTACCGGTAAAGATGGCCGCGTAACCAAGGAAGACGTTCAGAACCACGTAGACAGCGCCAAGTCCTCCGGCGGTGCTGCCGCACCCCAGCCTGCGGCTGGTATGCCGGAAGTCAACGTCAGCCAGGGCGAACGTCCCGAGAAGCGCGTACCGATGACCCGCCTGCGTGCGAGCATCGCCAAGCGTCTGGTTAATGCCCAGCAGAGCGCAGCCATGCTGACCACCTTTAACGAGGTGAACATGGGCCCGATCATGGAGATGCGCAAGCAGTACCAGGACAGCTTTGTGAAGCGTCACGGTATCAAGCTGGGCTTCATGTCGTTCTTTACCAAGGCGGCCACAGAAGCCCTGAAGCGTTTCCCGGCGGTGAATGCGTCCATCGATGGTAACGACATGGTTTACCACGGCTACCAGGATATTGGTGTGGCGGTATCCACGGATCGTGGTCTGGTGGTTCCGGTACTTCGTGATTCCGACGCCATGGGGCTGGCCGACATCGAGAAGAAGATCGTCGAGTACGGCACCAAGGCCAAAGAGGGCAAGCTGGCCATTGAAGATATGACTGGCGGCACCTTCACTATTACCAACGGTGGTATCTTCGGTTCACTGATTTCCACGCCGATCCTGAATCCGCCGCAGACTGCAATTCTGGGTATGCACAAGATCCAGGAGCGCCCAATGGCGGTGAATGGCAAAGTGGAAATCCAGCCAATGATGTATCTGGCACTTTCTTATGACCACCGAATGATTGATGGCAAGGAAGCGGTACAGTTCCTGGTTGCCATCAAGGAAATGCTTGAAGACCCGGCACGTATTCTGCTGGACGTCTGAGCCGACACTTAACGAATCGGAAAACGGGATAAACTATGTCTGATAAGTACGACGTCATTGTCATTGGCGCAGGCCCCGGTGGGTACGTAGCCGCCATCAAAGCAGCACAGCTTGGTCTGAAGACCGCCTGTGTTGAATCTTGGACCTCTGAAGACGGTAAGTCACAGGTGCTCGGTGGTACCTGCCTGAACGTCGGCTGCATACCTTCCAAGGCACTGCTGGAGATTTCCCACAAGTTTGAGGAAACCACCCACGACTACGAGATGCAGGGCATCATCGCCAAGGATGTCAAAATGGACATCGGCAAGATGATGGAGCGCAAGCTCGGCATCGTTAAGCAGCTTACTGGCGGTATTGCGGGACTGTTCAAGTCCAACGGCGTTACCTCCATTCACGGCCACGGTAAGTTGTTGGCGAACCGTAAGGTGGAAGTGACCGACAAGGACGGCAATTCCAAGACCTACGAAGCGGACAACGTGATTCTGGCGACCGGCTCCAAGCCGATCCAGATTCCGCCCGCACCTTTCGACGGCGACCACATCGTGGATTCCGAGGGCGCCCTTGAGTTTACCGAGGTTCCCAAGCGTCTGGGTGTGATCGGCGCGGGCGTTATCGGCCTGGAGCTTGGCAGTGTATGGGCGCGTTTGGGCTCCGAGGTGACGGTCCTGGAAGCCGTGGATACTTTCCTGCCGGCGGTGGACCAGCAGGTTGCCAAGGACGCCCTCAAGCAGTTCCAGAAGCAGGGTCTGAACATCGTCATGGGTGCGCGTATGACCGGCGCTGAAGTCAAGCGGAAGCTGGTCAACGTCACCTATGAAGATTCCAAGGGCAAGCAGGAAGCCAAGTTTGACAAGTTGATTGTCGCGGTTGGCCGTCGGCCCTACACCGATAACCTGCTGTCCGAAGATGCGGGCGTCCAGATGGACGAGCGTGGCTTTATCTTCGTTGATGACAACTGTAAAACCGAAGCCCCGGGTGTCTGGGCGATCGGTGACGTGGTCCGCGGTCCGATGCTGGCCCACAAAGCGTCTGAAGAAGGCATCATGGTTGCGGAGCGTATTGCCGGGCACAAGCCTCAGGTCAACTACGACTGCATCCCGAACGTTGTATACACCTTCCCGGAAATTGCCTGGGTGGGTAAAACCGAGGAGCAGATGAAGGCCGAGGGTGAGGAATACAACGTGGGTACCTTCCCGTTTGCAGCCAACGGACGTGCCATGGCTGCAAACTCGGCATCTGGTCTGGTCAAGATCATCGCTGACGCGAAAACCGACCGCATCGTCGGTTTCCATGTAGTGGGTCCCCAGGCCTCTGAAATCGTTGCCCAGGGCGTAATCGCCATGGAATTCGGTTCCAGCGCCGAAGATCTGGCCCTGACCTGCTTTGCACATCCGACTCTGTCCGAGTCCGTGCATGAAGCAGCTCTGGCCGTCGGTGGTGGCGCGATTCACATCGCCAACCGCCGCAAGAAGAAGTAACGCAAACCAGGAATTTTTTAATTCGGGACATTAACTATGAATTTGCATGAATATCAGGGCAAACAGCTTTTCGCTGAATATGGCCTGCCAGTATCCAAGGGCATTGCCTGTGATACTCCGAAAGAAGCTGTCGACGCAGCTGGTGAAATCGGCGGTGATGCATGGGTTGTTAAGGCCCAGGTGCACGCAGGTGGCCGTGGTAAGGCTGGCGGTGTAAAGCTGGTCAAGAGCAAAGAAGAGATCCGTGAGTTTGCCGAGAAGTGGTTGGGCAAGAACCTGGTAACCTACCAGACAGACGAGAATGGCCAGCCGGTCAGCAAGATTCTGGTTGAATCCCTCACCGACATCGACCAGGAGCTGTACCTGGGCGCGGTTGTCGACCGTGGTACACGTCGTATCGTATTCATGGCCTCCACCGAAGGCGGTGTTGAGATCGAGAAGGTTGCAGAAGAAACTCCCGAGAAGATTCTGAAAGCTGAAGTCGATCCGCTGGTTGGCGCACAGCCATACCAGGGCCGCGAGCTGGCGTTCAAGCTGGGCCTCGAGGGCAAGCAGATCGGGCAGTTCACCAAGATCTTCGTTGGTCTGGCCAAGCTGTTCGAAGAGTGCGATCTGGCACTGGTTGAAATCAACCCGCTGGTTATCACGCCTGCAGGCGACCTGCACTGCCTGGACGCCAAAGTGGGCGTTGATGGCAACGCGCTGTACCGTCAGAAGAAGATCCACGAGATGCACGATCCCTCCCAGGAAGATTCCCGGGAAGCGGAAGCGGCCAAGTGGGAGCTCAACTACGTGGCCCTGGAAGGCAACATCGGCTGCATGGTCAACGGTGCCGGCCTGGCCATGGGTACCATGGACATCATCAAGCTGTCCGGCGGCCAGCCTGCCAACTTCCTGGACGTTGGCGGCGGTGCAACCAAGGAGCGTGTTTCCGAGGCATTCAAGATCATCCTGTCTGACTCGAATGTGAAGGCGGTTCTGGTCAACATCTTCGGTGGTATCGTTCGCTGCGACATGATTGCAGAGGGCATCATCGGTGCCGTGAAGGAAGTCGGCGTCAAGGTTCCTGTTGTGGTTCGCCTTGAAGGCAACAACGCGGAGAAGGGTACTCAGGTACTCGCCGAGAGCGGTCTGAACATCATTGCCGCTACCAGTCTGTCGAATGCGGCAGAGCAAGTTGTTAAAGCCGCAGGGGGTAAATAATGAGCATCCTGATTAACAAAGACACCAAGGTTATCTGTCAGGGCTTTACCGGCGCACAGGGCACCTTCCACTCAGAGCAGGCGATCGCCTACGGCACCAAGATGGTTGGTGGCGTCAGCCCCGGCAAGGGCGGTACCGAGCATCTGGGTCTGCCGGTGTTCAACACCGTGCGTGACGCCGTTGAAGCAACCGGCGCTGAAGCTACCGTTATCTACGTACCTGCGCCGTTCTGTAAGGACGCCATCATCGAAGCGGCGGATGCCGGCATTCAGCTGATCGTATGTATCACTGAAGGTATCCCGACTATCGATATGCTGTACGCCAAAGAATACGTGGATCGCAAAGGCGTTCGCATGATTGGTCCGAACTGCCCGGGTGTTATCACTCCGGACGAGTGCAAGATCGGCATTATGCCTGGCCACATCCACAAGAAGGGCAAGGTTGGCATCGTCTCCCGTTCAGGCACCCTGACTTACGAAGCGGTCAAGCAGACCACTGACTTCGGCTACGGTCAGTCCACCTGTATCGGTATCGGTGGTGACCCGATCCCGGGCTCCAACTTCATCGACATTCTGGCCCTGCTCGAGAAAGATCCCGAGACAGAAGCCATTGTGATGATTGGCGAGATCGGCGGTACCGCCGAGGAAGAAGCTGCGGCCTACATCAAGCAGAACGTCTCCAAGCCGGTGGTTTCCTACATCGCTGGTGTTACTGCGCCTCCGGGCAAGCGCATGGGCCATGCGGGCGCCATCATCTCCGGTGGCAAGGGTACAGCAGACGATAAGTTTGCCGCCCTGGAAGACGCTGGTGTTCGCACCGTACGCAGTCTGGCCGAGATCGGTCAGGCCCTGAAGGAAGTCACTGGCTGGTAAGCTGGCCTTCTTTCAGTAAAAACCCCCGTTTCTGCCCTGCAGAGCGGGGGTTTTTTATTTATAATGGCGGGTCGCCTGAACTATGATGGCGGTTCCAATACCAAATAAGGAGTTCGTGCTTTGAGTTCTGTAGATTCCCAGCAAAGGGTTTTGTCCGGCATGCGTCCGACCGGCAAGCTTCACCTTGGCCACTACCACGGTGTGCTGAAAAACTGGGTTAAACTCCAGCATGAATTCGAATGTTTTTTCTTTGTGGCGGACTGGCACGCACTCACCACCAACTACGATGACCCCTCCGGCATTGAACAAAGCGTCTGGGATATGGTCATCGATTGGCTGGCGGCCGGCGTGAACCCGGGCTCGTCCACGATGTTTATCCAGTCTCAGGTGCCCGAGCACGCCGAACTGCATCTGCTGCTCTCGATGATCACGCCACTCGGGTGGCTGGAACGCGTGCCGACGTTCAAGGATCAGCAGGAGAAGCTGCGGGAGAAGGATCTGGCGACTTACGGGTTCCTGGGTTACCCGCTGCTTCAGAGTGCAGATATTCTGGTTTACCGGGCAGGAAAAGTGCCCGTTGGTGCAGATCAGGTTTCCCACGTTGAAATCACCCGGGAAATCGCGCGCCGGTTCAACCACATCTATGGTCGTGAGCCAGGCTTTGAAGAGCAGGCGGAAGGTGCCATCGTGAAGATGGGCAAGAAAAACGCCAAGCTCTATCGCAATCTCAAGAGGCGTTACCAGGAAGAGGGCGACATGGACGCTCTGGAAACGGCCCGTGCTCTGTTGAAAGAACAACAGAATATCTCCCTGGGCGATCGTGAGCGTCTTTACGGTTACATTGAAGGTGGCGGTAAGGTGATTTTGCCGGAGCCCCAACCGCTGCTGACGCCGGAATCCAAGTTGCCGGGGCTGGATGGGCAGAAAATGTCCAAGTCCTACAACAACTATATCGGTCTGCGGGAAGAGCCGGACAGCGTAGCCCAGAAGGTTCGCACCATGCAGACCGACCCCCAACGGGTCCGGCGCACCGATGCGGGTGAGCCCGAAAAGTGCCCGGTGTGGGGAATGCACAAGATCTATTCCGATGCTGACACTCAGGAGTGGGTGCAGACCGGTTGTCGCAGTGCCGGCATCGGTTGCCTGGATTGCAAGAAGCCGTTGATTGACGCGATTGTCGAGGAGCAGCGTCCGCTCCACGAACGCGCGCGGGAGTATGAGGGCAATCCGGATCTGGTTCATTCCATTCTCCAGGAAGGTCGCGAACACGCCCGTGACGCCGCCCGCGACACCCTGGAGGAAGTCCGGGCCGCCATGGGGCTTCATTACCGCTGAATCCGCAGGAGTCGGTGCCACGAGCATACAGCCAGTGCGCCGACCCGGAGTGAAAGGTTATGACTGAAGAATCCACCGATCAGGCCACGCCCGAAGCCGAGGACGCTGCACCGGAGCAGTCGCCCCTGGCGCGGGTGTCCGGCAAGCCGGTGGTGGATCTTCCCAAGGATTTGTACATTCCGCCGGACGCCCTTGCGGTCTTCCTTGAGGCGTTCGAAGGGCCGCTGGATCTTCTGCTGTATCTCATCCGTCGCCAGAACATGAACATTCTGGACATCGACGTTAGCGAAATTACCCGGCAATACATGGATTACATCGGTGCCGTGGAGGCCATGCGGTTCGAGCTGGCTGCGGAATACCTGGTGATGGCCGCCACATTGGCGGAGATCAAATCGAGGATGCTGTTGCCTCGACAGGAAAGCGACGATGAGGAAGAGGTTGATCCCCGGGCCGAACTGATTCGCCGGCTTCAGCAATACGAACGGTTCAAGCAGGCTGCCGAGGACATTGATGAATTACCGCGCCTGGAACGCGATACCTTTGCCGCCTCCGCCGCGCTGCCGAAGATGCCCTCCAGTCAGCCCCATCCGGATGTAGACTTGCGGGAAATGCTGCTGGCTCTGCAAGGCGTGCTTCAGCGGGCAGACCTGTTTACCAGTCACCATGTTGAACGGGAAAGGCTTTCGACCCGGGAGCGCATGTCCGCAATCCTGTCGGTGCTTCAGGACGATCATTTTGTGACATTCGAAAGCCTGTTTACGATTGAAGAGGGCCGGCTCGGCGTCGTGGTGACCTTCCTGGCCACGCTTGAGCTGGTCAAAGAGCAGCTGATCGAGGTTGTTCAGGCCGAGGTTCTGGGCCCGATTCATGTTCGAGCCAGGGCAGCCAGCTAGGGCCTCCCAACGTTCAAAGCACGGAAATACGGATCAGACACCATGAACGAAGAACACCTGCTGAGAATACAGGCGATCGCCGAAGCTGCCCTGCTGGCTGCGGGCAAACCCTTGTCTCTCGACCAGCTCCGGGACCTGTTCAGTGAAGAGGAGCGCCCCGCACGCCAGGTAATGGAACATGTCATGGTACTTCTGGAAGCGGCCTGCGAAGGGCGCGGTTTTGAATTGAAGAAGGTTGCCAGCGGCTACCGTATTCAGGTGCGCGAGGAATTCGCGCCCTGGGTCGGGCGTTTGTTTGAGGAAAAGCCCCAGCGCTATTCCCGGGCGTTGCTTGAAACCCTGGCCTTGATCGCCTACCGGCAGCCCATCACCCGGGGTGAAATCGAGGATATTCGGGGTGTTACGGTAAGCAGCAATATCATTCGCACCCTGCTTGAGCGAGAGTGGGTTCGCGTCGTTGGGCATCGGGATGTTCCCGGCCGTCCGGCCATGTATGCGACTACGAAACAGTTTCTGGACTACTTTAACCTCACGGGCCTGGATCAGATGCCGCCCCTGAATGAAGTCCGCGATCTTGAAGAGATCGGCCGGGAAATTGAAAAGAACATGCAGGCGGAGATCGAGTTCGAATCAACGACTGCCGAGAACGACGACGAATCTTCGAGCCAGACACTTCACTGACGCCATTCGGGTGTCAGTCAGATACTAAGGATTGATTTCATGGCGGCAGAACGCCCCAACAAACCAGCCAGACCAGCCAAGGACAACGCGAGCCAGGATGGGCCAGAGCGTATTCAGAAATTGCTTGCCCGCGCGGGCATCGGTTCGCGCCGGGAAATTGAAGGCTGGATGGAAGCCGGCCGCCTGCTGGTCAACGGGCAACCTGTGGCGCCCGGGCAAAAAGCGACTGTTGAGGATCGCTTCGAACTCGACGGCAAGCGACTTGAAGTGTCCGGTGCGGCGGAAGTGATGCGCCGGGTACTGATTTATAACAAGCCGGAGGGTGAGGTTACCACTCGAAAGGATCCTGAGGGGCGGCCGACGGTGTTTGATCGTTTGCCACGCCTCAAGGAGCACCGGTGGATTTCCATCGGACGGCTGGATATCAATACCACGGGTCTGGTGCTCTTCACCACAGACGGCGAGTTGGCGAATCGCCTGATGCACCCGTCCAACCAGATTGATCGGGAATACGCGGTACGGATCTTCGGGGAAGTGGACGATGCGATGATCGAGCGCCTGCTTCAGGGCGTTCTCCTGGAAGATGGCATGGCCAAGTTCACCGATATCTCTCCGGCCGGCGGTAGCGGTATAAATCGCTGGTTCCACGTGACCTTGCTGGAAGGGCGCAATCGGGAAGTGCGTCGTCTTTGGGAATCCCAGGGTGTTCGCGTCAGTCGGCTGAAGCGCGTGCGCTACGGGCCGATCTTCCTGCCGAGCAGGCTGATCGTAGGAAAATGGGAAGAGCTGGATCAGCGCGCAGTAGACACCCTGAGCCGCACGGTTGGTCTCGAAGCGGTTGAAATTCCGCAGAAAACACCAAATGAGAAAGCGGCCCACGACCGTCAGAGGCGGAAAAGCCCTGGCCGGTCCGGTAAGAAAACACCCGGTAACAAATGGGCTGTCAGCGACACCAAACCTGCCAAACCAGCCGGGCGTGCTCCCCGGCCAGATAGAGCCCGAAGCAAGACGCCCCGGGGCTGAGCGTTACGAAATAGTGGCAAACACCCGGGTGCAGTTACGGCCCTGGTGTTTGGCACGATAGAGGGCCTCGTCCGCCCTTGCCAGCCAGGCCTGGGGTGCCTCCTTGGGCAGGAAGGTGGCAACGCCACAACTCGTTGTGACCCTCAGTTCCTTCTCTCCGCCATCAACCCGGATAGCGGCGATCGCCTCGCGAACGCGCTCTGCAACATCCCTGGCATCCTGCTCCGAGGTATGCGGGAGCAGGATAGCAAACTCCTCGCCGCCAAAGCGGTAGACTGAATCCGAGGTTCGGATCGACTTTTCGATCTCGCATGCGGCCAATTGCAGAAGATGGTCTCCAACCACATGGCCGTGAGTGTCGTTCACCGTCTTGAAGTGGTCCAGATCGCAGAGGACGAGCGAGTAGGGCTCGCCATGGCGCTCTGATAACAGGCTGGAGCGTTGCAGAGCGTCGTCCAGGGCGCGTTTGTTGGGTATGCCGGTCAGGGAATCTGTCAGAGATGCCTGCTCAATGGCCACGTACTGGCAGGCGTTGCGAATCGGGCAGATCGCCGCACTCAGAACCATTTCGACGCCTTCCAGCTCCTGTTCCGAGAACCTCTGCCGACGTTGCAGTACCAGGGTCCCATAATTGACACCTTCGAGACTCAGCCGGTACTCGCAGCGGTGTGGGCCCCCCATGCCTGTGGCATAGACGAAATCCTGTTTCCCGATCCGGTGCCGGTAGTTGAGCGCACTGAATGGAACAATAGCGACCAGCTCTTCGGCCAGGATCGCCAGCTGCTGTTCCAGCGACAGGGTGGTGGACAGCCGGCGCGTCAGCCTGGTGAGTACATCCGGCGTATTGTTCCAGTCCTGGTGTGCCTGACGCAGCGCGGCCAGTTTCTGGGGCTGGGAAGGAGACTGATGGATCGACGGTATGTTTTTCACTACGGTTCACTCTGTCGCAGAAGTTTACAGTGCTTTGCGTATGCAAAGCAGAAACCGTGCCCAGTCATTAAAATTGAACAAAAACAGCGAGTAACGAGGCTAAAATCACTTGGTTTCTGATTTTTCGGCTGTCGTTCCTGATTTGCCGTCAAAAAACCGGCAGTGATTTGCCGCGATGTTCCCGGGCTGTGCAAAATGTCAGACAAGGGGTGGGGCTATAGATTCCCTGTGGTAAACTTCTGCGTTTGAAATCGTGCCGTCTTCAGGAATGAGTGACCAACTTTATGAGGTTTCAGGCCCCGGAAAGTCTGTCTGAACAAATTGCCCAGCATCTGGGTCAACGAATCATCACGCGAGATCTCAAGCCCGGCGAACGCATTCAGGAATTGAAGGTGTCGGGAGAACTGAATGTCAGCCGTGGCTCCGTTCGGGAAGCACTGCTCATTCTGGAACGCCGTCATCTGATCGAGATTTTCCCCCGGCGGGGTGCGGTGGTGTCCAGCCTGACGCCAGAAAGCGTCAACAGCCTCTACGACATCTATATCGACCTCCTCTGCATGCTTGGGCGCAAGGTACTTGAGCGCTGGTCTGGCAGGGAGCTCGGCGGTGTCATGGGCCAGGTCCGTGAATTACAGGCAGTCATTGATGCCCTTAACGCCACCAGTGCCGACGCCGCCGAGCAGGTTATTGATGCGGGTTTCGGGGTTATGCGTTACGCCTACGGCCTGGTCGAAAACCCGTTTCTGGAAGAAACCCTCGAGAATTTCAGACCGGCCATCAGCCGCACCTATTTTGTGGCGCTGGAACACTTCCGGGAAGAAATCGGTGAAACTGCTACCTTCTTTCGGCAACTGGCGGATGCCGCCGTCAACGACGACACTGATCGGCTGCAAGCCGTTATCCAGGCCTTTGGGGAGCACCAGCGGCAGCAGGTGTTGACGATCCTCCGGCAGGAAGCGAGCGCCTGATATGCGTCTGAAGTCCATCAAACTGTCCGGCTTCAAATCGTTCGTAGATCCCACCACGGTTCCGTTCCCCTCCAACATGACGGCCGTGGTCGGCCCCAATGGGTGCGGCAAGTCCAACATCATCGATGCGGTGCGTTGGGTCATGGGCGAGAGCTCCGCCAAGTACCTGCGCGGCGAATCCATGACAGACGTTATTTTCAATGGTTCCAGTGCAAGAAAGCCTGTGGGACAGGCCTCTATCGAACTGGTGTTTGATAACAGCGATGGTTCCGCGCCCGGTGAATTCGTGAAATTCAACGAAATCTCCGTTCGCCGCCGCGTTTCCCGGGAAGGGCAGTCCGAATATTTCCTGAATGGCTCCAAGTGCCGGCGTCGCGACATTACAGGCCTGTTCCTCGGCACCGGTCTCGGCCCGCGGAGCTATGCCATCATTGAACAGGGCATGATTTCCCGGCTGATTGAGGCCAAACCGGAAGAGCTTCGGATCTATATTGAAGAAGCGGCCGGCATTTCAAAATACAAGGAGCGGCGCCGGGAAACGGAGAACCGTATCCGCCGGACCCAGGAAAACCTGGAGCGTCTGACCGATTTGAGGGAAGAGCTGGGCCGCCAACTGCAACACCTGGAGCGTCAGGCAGCCGCAGCCGAGAAGTACAAGGCCTACAAGCAGGAAGAGCGCCAGAAAAAAGCCGAACTGACGGTGCTGCGCTGGCAATCCCTCGACAATGACTTGCAAGCCTGGCGAGGCAAGATCCGGGATACCGAGCTCGAGCTTGAGAAATACCTCACCGAGCGGGTCAGCCTGGAGACCTCCCTGGAATCCCTGCGCGACAATCACCAGGAACGGACCGAGCATTTCAACCGGGCACAGGCACGCTATTACGAAGCCGGGGCCGATATCGCCCGTATTGAGCAGAGCCTCGAACACCAGCGTGAACGCAGCCGGCAAATGGCGGCTGAGCTGGACCAGGCCATGGCGAACCAGAGAGAACTGGCCCGCGAGCTGGAGCAGGATGAGGACAAGCTTGCGGGAATCCAGGAAGAACTCGACATGATGGAGCCGGAGCAGGAAGCGCTGGCAATTCGCTCCGAGGAGTCTGGTGAGAAGTTGCAGCAGGCCGAAGACGCAATGAGTGACTGGCAGCACCAGTGGGAAGACTTCAGTGCCCGTTCATCGGACGCGCGGCGCCAGGCAGAGCTGGCCCAGTCCAGAATCCGCTCGCTTGAGGATGCCATTGAGCAACTGCTGGCCCGCCAACGCAAGCTTCAGGACGAACAGGAATTGCTGGAAGGTCAGATGGACCGCGCCGAGCTCGAAGAGCTGCTGGAACAGCAGGAAACGCTGGAGCTGAAGCGCGAAGAGGCGGCCGAACGGATTGCTTCAGTTCAGGACGAGCTCTACGAAGCCCGGCAGCAACAGCGTGATGCCGAGCAGGCGCTCTCTGAAGAACGCCAACGGGTGCAGAGCCTTCGTGCGTCCCTGGAGTCCCAGCAATCCCTTCTGGATGAGCAGATGGGGGCCGGGGATGATGTTCTGCAATCCTGGCTGTCACAGAACGCCCTCAGCGATATGCCCCGGGTGGCCAGCCAGCTTCAGATTACCGATGGCTGGGAGTTTGCTGTCGAACAGGTTATCGGGCGTTTTACCCAGGGTCTCTGCCTTCCCGATATTGATCAGCTCTCATCCGCCATGAAAGAAGCGCCAAAGGGCTTGGCGCTGGTGGAGGCAGAAGCCACAGATGGCAGTGAGCGTTCCGGGTTGGCGGCCAAGGTATCCGGCGTGCCGGGAATCGCCTCGCTGCTTCGCGGCATTGATACCGTGGAAACCGTCTCTGACGCCATGGGTATGCGATCGGGGCTTCGGGACGGTCAAAGCCTGATGACACACCAGGGCGTCTGGATATCCCGGGAGTGGGTCCTGATGCCGGACTCTGACGCCGGCCAGGTCGGGGTGATTGAGCGGCAGAAGAAGGTGACCGAACTGACCGCGCAACTGGCCGAGGCGGAGGAGTCGCTGGAGGCGGCTACCGAACGGCTGGAAGAGCTCCAGGAACGGGCAGAGCGTTCGGAAGCAGCCCGGGATGAGGCCCAGACCCGTCTGAGCGAGGCAGATCGTGAACTGAGCACCCTGGCGTCCAGGGTCAGCGGCCTACGAGCACGTGCCGAGCAGATTGATGCCCGTCTGCAGCGAATCCGGGACGATATCCAGGACGTGTCCGAAAACCTCGAGGGCCAGAAAGAGAGTCTTCAGGATGCCCGGGAAGACTGGCAACTGGCGCTGGCTTCCACCGAAGACAGCGATGAAGAGAAAGAGCGGTTGCTGGAGCAGCGCGATACCTTGCGCGAAAGCCTGGATCGGCTTCGCCAGGAGGCCCGGCACGACCGCGACCACGCGCATCAGCTGCAGCTCCAGCTGCAGACCCTGCACAGTCAACGTGACGGCCTCAGGCAGACGATTGATCGGATGCAGTTGCAGAAGGAGCGTATCGACGAGCGCCTGGAGATTCTGAGGGAGTCCCGGGAAAGCGCCGAAGAGCCCATCGAAGACCTGCAGATGCAGCTCGAAGGGCTGCTGGACCGGCGATTGGCGGAAGAGGAAAAGCTGGGCGCTGCTCGCGACGCGCTGGAAGAGATTGATCGGGAAGTGCGGGAAAAGGAACAGGGCAGAAGCGGAACCGATCATCGCATTCAGGAAGTCCGGTCCCGACTCGAAAAACTGAAAATGGAGTCCCAGGCCCTGGAAATCCGTTCCGGGAACCATGTCGATCAGCTCAAGGAGCTGGACGTAAAACTTCAGGATATCCTCGCCCAGTTGCCCGAGGGTGCGAATGAAAAAGACTGGGCAGACGAACTGGAGCGAATCGGCAACCGAATTCAGCGCCTGGGCGCGATTAACCTGGCGGCCATCGAGGAATATCAGGTTCAGAGTGAGCGCAAGACCTACCTGGATTCCCAGCATGAAGACCTGATGGAAGCCCTGGAAACACTGGACAACGCCATACGGAAGATTGACCGGGAAACCCGGCAACGCTTCAAGGAAACCTTTGACCAGGTGAACGGCGGTCTGCAGGCGCTGTTCCCGAAGGTTTTCGGAGGCGGTAACGCCTATCTGGAGCTAACCGGCGAGGATCTTCTTGAAACCGGCGTTGCGATCATGGCCAGGCCGCCCGGCAAGAAGAACAGCACCATCCACCTGTTGTCAGGTGGTGAAAAGGCCCTCACGGCTATCGCCCTGGTTTTTTCGATTTTCCAGCTGAACCCGGCACCCTTCTGTATGCTGGATGAGGTAGATGCGCCGCTGGATGATGCCAACGTGGGTCGCTATGCCAACATGGTCAAGGAAATGTCGAAACAGGTTCAGTTCATCTACATTACCCACAACAAGATTGCCATGGAGATGGCGGATCAGTTGATGGGGGTAACCATGCATGAACCGGGTTGCTCGCGCCTGGTGTCGGTGGACGTGGACGAGGCTGCGGCGCTGGCGGAGGCTTGAGGCTGGTCAGAAATCGGGCAACCATGACAAAAACGCCATCTGGCCCGGGTGTGCGTTGTATTCATTACGGGCTTTTCTTAGAGTAGCAACGTTACGGGATCTGCAAACAGGACAGCAGCACTATGTCACTTAGGGAATGGTTAATTGCCATCGGTACCCTGGTTATTATCGGCATTGTCATTGATGGCGTGCGCCGCATGCGGCGTGCCCGGAAGGAATCCATGGCAATCTCATCGGGCATGGGCGCCGATGAGCTCGAGGATTCGCCACTCGATGACGAGTACAACCCGGAGTTGCCCAACGGCGGCGCACGAACCATCTCCCGCGACACACTCGAAGAACGTGGCTATGTAAAGCGTGAAAAGCCCAGCCGATTTGGTTCTCCGAAACCCAAACCGACCCGCCCGGTAACAGCTGCTGCCAGGGAAGAACATCGGGAGTCGCCAGAACCGGATCTGCATCCGGAGCCGGAAAGCGAGCCGGCTGCCGGGTATCACGATGAACCCGTTGAGTCGGATCCCGATTTCAGGTTGTCCAGTCATGAGCCTGAAGAAACCGAGCTCGAATCAGGTTGGGGGGCCATCGAAGATGAGGCGGAAGCAGTCCCGCCTACGGTAACAACCGAAGTAGAGGAAGACACGGCACGGCGTGAACCTTCCCGAGCGGTCAGTGGTCAGCCGCTGGCAGGTGCGAATCGCCCTGAAGCCCGGGAAGTGATTGTGATCAATGTCCTGGCCAAGAGCGGTGAAGACTTCAAGGGGGTGGCCCTGAAGAAGTTGTTCGAAGCCTGTGGTCTGGAGCACGGTGATATGGACATTTATCACCGGCACGAGGAGTCCGATACCACCAGCCCGGTCCAGTTCAGTGTTGCCAATGCCGTGGAACCCGGCACGTTCAAGCCGGGCGATATGCCGACCCTGGCCACGCCCGGTATCAGTTTCTTCATGAGTATGCCCGGGCCCACCAATGCGCTGCAGGCGTTTGACTTCATGCTTGAGACAGCCCAGGCCGTGGTTCGTAACCTTGGTGGCGAGCTTAAGGATGAGCGCCGGAGCGTGATGACCCCTCAAACAATCGAGCACTGCCGCCAGAGGATTCGGGAGTTCGAGCGCAAGCAACGTTCCCAGCGAGTCTGAAACCAGGCGGTAAAAGAAGGCCAGATGCCCGGTTTGTTCCGGGCATTTTTTTGAGAGACGAGAGTGCCAGTCCATGAGCAAAGCCACGCCCGACATCATTCAGCGTGTTGAAGAACTGCGTTCGGCGATTGATGACCATAACTACCGCTATTACGTGCTGGATGACCCGCGTGTTCCAGATGCGGAATACGACCGGCTGTTCCGGGAATTACAGGGCCTGGAAACCGATTATCCAGAGTTGGCTTCGGACACGTCGCCCACGCGGCGGGTTGGCAGCGCCGCGGAAACCAGCTTTGAGGAGGTAGTGCACAGGCTGCCCATGCTGTCGCTGGATAATGCGTTCAGCGAGGACGAACTTCGTGACTTTGACCGGCGGGTAAAAGATCGGCTCGGTATCACTGAGGACGTGGAGTATGTCTGTGAACCGAAGCTGGACGGGCTGGCGGTGAGCCTGCACTACGAGAATGGCGCCCTGACTACCGCCGCCACCCGGGGGGATGGCTATTCCGGGGAGGACATAACCGCCAATATCCGAACCATTCCCTCGGTGCCGCTGAAGCTCCGTGGCGACGACGTGCCCGATCTGGTGGAGGTTCGCGGCGAAGTCTACATGCCGAAGGACGGTTTCGAGCAGCTTAATCGCCGCCTGGCGGAGCGTGGCGAGAAGACCTTCGTTAATCCCCGTAATGCGGCGGCCGGCAGCCTCCGGCAGAAAAAGTCGACGGTAACCGCCAGACGCCCTCTCGAAATGTGCGCCTACAGCGTTGCGGTAACCGACGAAAGCCTCTTGCCGGATACCCAGTGGGAGGGGCTCAAGAGAGTCCAGAGCTGGGGTTTCCGTATTAATCCCGAGATGCGCAAGGCCAAGGGCGCGGAGGAATGCCTTGAAGCCTACAGCGAGCTGATGGACAAACGGGACGGACTCCCCTACGAAATCGACGGTATCGTCTTCAAGGTGAACCGGCTTGACCAGCAAAAGGCCCTGGGTTTTGTATCCCGGGCCCCTCGTTGGGCGATTGCCCAGAAGTTTCCGGCTCAGGAGGAACTCACGGTTATCGAGGACGTGGAATTCCAGGTCGGTCGTACTGGCGCGGTTACCCCGGTTGCGAGGTTAAAACCCGTGTTCGTGGGCGGTGTAACGGTGAGCAACGCCACCCTCCATAACATGGACGAAATTCGCCGACTGGATGTTCATATCGGCGATACCGTGTTCATTCGCCGCGCCGGAGATGTGATTCCGCAGGTAGTCAAAGTGGTGGCCGAAAAACGCCCCTCAGGCGCCCGGGAAGTAGAATTGCCCCGACAGTGCCCGGTGTGCGACTCGGATGTTATCCAGATCGAAGGTGAAGCCGTTGCCCGCTGCTCTGGGGGCCTGTTCTGCCCCGCGCAGCGAAAGGAAGCCATTCGCCACTATGCCTCCCGCAAAGCCCTCGATATTGAGGGCCTTGGAGACAAGTGGATAGATATCATGGTGGATCAGGGCATGGTGGAAACCGTTGCCGATCTGTATCGCCTGACCACCGACGACCTGGTGAAACTTGAGCGAATGGGAGAAAAGTCGGCGGCCAATCTGGTGGCTGCCATTGATCGGGCCAGAAACCCCGTGCTCTGGCGGTTCCTTTATGCCCTTGGCATCCGGGAGGTGGGGGAGGCCACCGCTAAAGCCCTGGCGGGCCACTTCGGAACTCTGGAGGCCATTGCTGCAGCGGATGAAGAGAGCCTTCAAACGGTTCCGGATGTCGGGCCGATCGTTGCGGGTCATATCTGTAGCTTTTTCGAGCAGACCCACAATCGCGAAACCCTGGATGCCCTGCGTGAAGCCGGTGTGAGGTGGCAGGAAGAGGAAGTCCGGGAGGGAGAGAAGCCTCTGAAAGGCCAGACCTGGGTGCTGACCGGTACGCTTTCCGGAATGACACGGGACGAAGCCAAAGAGAAGCTGGAATCCCTTGGAGCCAAGGTGGCCGGAAGCGTTTCTAAAAAGACGGCCTGCGTGGTGGCTGGCGAGGCCGCCGGTTCCAAACTGGCCAAGGCTGAACAGTTAGATGTGTCTGTTCTTGATGAAGCCGGGCTGGTGGCGTTGCTGGAAGAGCACGGCCTGGGCGCGGGCTAACCGAATCTGAGAACTCGCGCAGATCCCCTGCGTATCAAATTGGCTACCATGGCGTTGTTCTGTAACGGTGTGTAAACCGCCCGGTGTTCATGTTTCATCCGGGCGGTCGCTACCATAACAACAACGATAGAAACGGATTTTTTTCATGGGCGCCGATTTTCACTCCCGCATTCATCCTGTTCGCCAACTTGCCGTTCTGGCCCTGCTTTCACTGGGCCTTGCTGCGTGCAAGACGGAAAAGGATCCCGACCAGCCCACAATCCTTGGTGTACCCCCGGTGTTCGCCTATCTCGGTGTTGAATACTCCTACAACTTCGGGGCCTACGGTGGCGAAGATATCCTTGATTATTCCCTGACCAATGCGCCGTCCTGGCTTGCGCTCGAGGACACCAGTAACAAGGCCCGCCAGGGCATCATTATGCGCGGCGTCCCCGGTCTCACCGGCGGTAGTCGAGGAGAAGCGGACCTTGGCAAGACCGAAGGCATCAATCTGGTAACAACCGACGGCCGCATGGCTGGCGCCCAGCCGTTCGATATTGATGTGAAATACAATGTCATGTCTCTGGATGCAGAGCCGTTTACGGAAGGTGAAAGCCCGGAAATCCCTGCCAGTAACCGTGAACAATGCACCTTGCCCGATCTTGAAACCGAGGGTGAGCACAGCGTTACCATCAATCTCTACAACGATGACGGCTCCGTATCGGGCACCAGGGATCTGACACTTCCGACGCGCCGCGTCTTCGTCACGGTTACCCTGGATCAACCGTCGGTAACCCGGGTAGCGGTAGCCTTTGAGCTTTTGTCTGACTATGACGCATCCAGTTGCGACGTCGGATTCTCGCCTCCACACCAGAACTGCGATCACAGTGCCTCCAATGCGGGAGATGCCATCCTCGGCACGGACATTGTCGGGTTGGGCAGCAACAGTTCATTGCCTCCCGATGAGACGGGGGAAAGCGAGCTGGACTATATCGACTATGAGCTTGACGAACAGGGTTTCTATACGCGCGGTGTGATCACACTTGAGCCGGGTATTACCGAGTGTTATCTGCCATTGGAGGTGGTCGAGGACAGCTTTGCCGAGCCCGTCGAGTCCCTTCGCCTGGCACTGACAGAAGTGCGATCCGGTCTGGCCGGTCTTGGCAGCGGTAACGGTGGTGTCGTTACCAATTTGTCCATTCAGGACAACGAGCCGGTTCTGTCGCTGGAAACTGTAAACGGTGGCGGCAGGGATACGCTGAACGTGGGTGCTGTGCGCGAATACGTCGCGAGACTCTCTGGAGACAGAGACCGGGATATTTTTGCGAAGCTGAGCCACACCGAAGACTCCACCGCACGTCTCGAATCCGAGTTCGTTATCGAGCGACTGGAAGACGGAAACTGGGTTGAGAATGACGAACTGATTTTTCCAGAAGGGACCGATGAAGTGCCTTTCCGGATTCGGGTACCGGAGGCTGGCTATGCCAACCCGGCCTTCAGTGACCGGTTTATCCTGCTGGGCCTCAACGAGAACTTCCAGGCCGGTCGAGAGGATTATGCCCGGGCGGAGGCTGAAAACCTGATCCGGGTCAGCCTCAACGAGCTGACGTCTCCGCTTGCTCTGAACCCTGGCGACGGCTTTGTGGCCACAGACATCTCGATGGGCCATGACGGCAGGCTGTTCGTTGCCGGCTACGACACCCAGGATAACGACCGGGTGCTGGTGCGGATTTTTGACCAACGAGGCACTCAGTTGCAGCAGGTTGACATATCCTCTGCGAGCGACAGCCTGAGCGCTCCGGATCCGGTCATAAACGTGGTGCAGCGGAAGGTGACCGAGGGTGGGACCAAGGTAGACCGGTTCGAATTTGTCGTGGCCTACAGCACCGATCAGTCGGTGGCGGGAACGTCCGGTCTGGGCCGCCTGGATTCAGTGACATCGCTTTACTGGTTTGATTCCGCCACCAACGGTGGCGAATACGTTCCCACCTGGACCATCCGGACCGGAACGGATGCTGATGATCAGGTTCGCTGGGCCGGAATCAACCGTGACACCGGCTATGTCATCCTGGCCGGGGAAACGGAAGGTGTGTTTGATCAGCAGCAGGGATCGGGCGGCAGGGACAGCTTCCTGCAGCGAATTGATACTGAACTGGACGGCAACACGCAGCAGCCTGCGGTTGCCTGGACCCGCCAGGCCGGCTCAGCAGCCGATGACCGTGTTGCCGGCGGCAGCACAGAATCTGTGAACCCCGGGTTGTTTGGTTCGGCCGCGGGATCTGTGGAAGGCGCTTCAGTTATCGGCGGCATTGATGCCTTCTTCTTTAACGCCTCCAGTGCCACCAGCGAACTTGATGTCAAACAGGTTGGCACCACTGGCGATGAACCGGTTTCCAACGGACTGTATACCGGTAGCACGCTCTGGCTGATTGGTGCCAGTGATGGATCCTATTCTGTGCTGGAGCAGGACGAGGAAGACCCCGTTCTGGAGAGGGAGGCGCTTTCCAGTGCGGCCGGGTTCCTGCTGGGATATTCAGCCGCCGGGAATGTCAGTCGGGCCTTCACCCTGAATGACGAAGACGATCAGTCCAGCGAGGCATTTCTTGGGTTGGCTAATTTCGATGGCGACATGGTTGTGGCTGGTACCACGAACGGCGACTTCGCCAGCGGCGGTGTGGTGTCCGGAATGGAGCAGGGCATCGCTGCCCGGGTATCGCTGGTTCCAGAACCCGAGACGGAAGATGAAGAGTCGGAATTCAGAAACAACTGGCGATACCAGCTTGCAGCGGATGACTCTGCGATCTTGGATCTGGAAAACTACCGGGATGACGAAATACCGGCATTAACCCGAATAGGCAACAACTGGTATGTGCTTCTCTTCAGTCCAGAGGGAGAACTGTTGACGCCTCTGAATTAGGGAACGTGGGGGCTACACCGTTCCCTGATGGCGGCCTGAGCTGGCGTAGAGTCGCAGGTAGTCCGTGCTGGTCACAATTCCGGAGGCGGCGCCTTTCGCATCTACCACCAGGGCTGCATTGAGCTGGTGGGCCAGCATAAGTCTGGCAAGCTGGTGGGCATCGGTTTCGGGTGAGGCTGTCAGGAAGGCGGGCAACTCGATGTGAACCAGGCTCTGGCTCATGGCATCGGCTTCATTCTCGTGAAGCCAGCCCAGGAGCCAACGCAGGTCGACAAGGCCGGCAACGTTGTTGTCCGCCATGATCACAAGGTGGTGCACCTGGTGCTCGTCCATGACGGTTAAAGCCTCAGAAATCGTTGCAGACGCCGGAACGGAATACAGGGTTTGAGACGAGATGCTGGATACCGGCAGATACGGGCGGTCTTCACGGCGCTCGCCAGCGGCCGCCGCGCCGTATTCCTCCAGTGCTTTGTAGCGACCGGCATTGGCGGCCTGCTGGAACTCGGCGTCCGTTGCCTCACTTCGGCCAGGATTGATGCTCTGGGTTTCTGCCAGCTCTGTAACATCACCCACGGGCCTTGCCCGGAATGTTTCCGGTAGCCTGGTTCCGATCGGGCGGCCGGGCTCGCTGACATAAATGGACATGGGTTCTCTCCGTGACTATGCCACTATTTCAGTGGTTATCGGCAGTCTGACCGGAAACTTCAGCTGGAGTTTATTACGAAACCACCACATTCGTCTGATAGAGGCGTCGCGTTTCAAGGCGTTTGGCCAGGTTCGCGGGAAGGCAGGGAGGTTGTCCGGTAAGCAAGTCACCTAGATATTCGGCCAGGAGCGGTGCGTAGGTTAGTCCTTTGCTGCCCAGGCCAGTAAGCAGGTAAAGGCTATCGAGATCGCCGGTCTCGCCGTCGAAAACGGGTCCGGCCACCGGCTGGTAGTCATGGGTGGTGCATCGGAAGGCAACCCGGCCATTCAGTTCCTCGCCGCGAAGCGCATTGCTTTCATTGGAAAACACCGCAGGCAGCATCGAGCCGAGTTCGTCGATGTTCTCGTTATGACTTTCCACCGTGGGCGATGGGTTGTTATCGCGTAGATCGAAGGTTGCGCCGGTTACGGCAAACTCGCCCAGTGCAGGGTTCAGGTACCGGTTCCCACAGATAACGGCCGTTGGGCCTCTGAGAGCTGTGGCTGGCAGGTGGCTAACCTGGCCACGAATGGCTTTCAGCCGGAAACGACCCTTTGTCGGGATAAGCTCCGGGCTGAGATGGCCCGAGCAGATGACCACCCGGTCAGCGGTGATCGATCTGTTGTTTTCCGTCGAAATGCTCCATGTTCCGGCCGAACGCCGAAGATTGTTGACCTCGCTATGGAACAGTGTGGATATCAGCGGGTGGTTCGCCAGTTCCTTGCAAAGGTGTGCGGGTTCGAGCCAGCCACTGCCGGGGAACCAGAGCCCGCCCGATTCCGTTGGCACGCCTGTCAGGGCGCTGGCCTGTTCCCGGGTCACCGGGTAAAAGATACTCCGGGGGTAGTCGTTCCTTTGGAGAAACCTCCGCTGCCGGTCCGCTTCCTGGGGATTGTGGGCCAGCTGTAGCAGGCCGGTCGGATGCCAGTGCTGGTCGCGCCAGTTGTGGTAGAAGCGCTGTGCGAACGTGAGGGATGTGAGCGCCAGCTCGGTCTGGTCGTTGAACTCTACGCCCAGCTTCACATACAGGGCGCCCTGGGCGTTGCCGGAGGCCGCTGTACCCGGGCCATGGGCGTCGATCAGTGTTACCGGGTAGCCCCGGTCTGCCAGGTTTCTTGCCAGTGCGCAGCCGGCAACACCTGCGCCAATGATTGCGATCGATTCCTGTTGTTCGGTGGGTGCCGGGTTCTCCGAGACAAGAACGCCTTTCAGCATATCCCGTTTGCGACCGTATCCGACGGTTTTTTCCATCCGGAATCCGGCCTCCATCAAGGCCCGACGAATCCGGCCAACGGAGGTAAAGGTCGCCAGAGTTGTGCCCGGCCTGCTGTGTGCACGGATCTTGTTGATGATGTTTTCCAGCCACATATCCGGGTTGCGGGACGGAGCGAACCCGTCCAGAAACCAGGCGTCGGCTTGAAAATCCAGGGATTGCCAGGCGTCGGTAATGTCGCCGAAAAACAGCGTCAGTCGAACCTGCCCCCCGGCCAGGACCAGCCTGTGTACCCCGCGCACCAGGGGTGGGTAATGCAGAAGCAGTTCGTCGGCCAGCGCCGCCAGTTCGGGCCACTTTGCCAGGGCCCGGGCGAGGTCCTCATGGGTGAGGGGGAAACGTTCAACGGAAACGAAGTGCAGCGTCGCCGCATGGGCCGGAGCGTGTCGCTGCCAGGCTTGCCAGGCAGCGAGAAAGTTCAGGCCGGTTCCAAAGCCGTTTTCGGCAATAACGAAATTGCCGCCCTCGGGAATCTGTGCGAAACGTTCGGGCAACTGGTTGTGTTGCAGGAAAACGTAGCGTGTTTCCTCGAGACCATTGTCAGGGCTGAAATAGACATCGCCGAACCGGATGGACTCCGGGACGCCGTCGTGCCAAGCCAGTTCAGCGGGCTCTATTCCGGGCGGCAGGGGAGCACGGTCCACGGTGTCAGCCTTCGGGGTCGACCACGGTGACGGTTTCGATGATCACAGGTTCAACCGGCACATCGGCCATCCCCTGTTTCCGGGTGGTCTGTTTGCGGGCAATGGCATCGACAACGCCCATGCCCTCGGTCACCTTGCCAAAAACCGCATAACCCGGGCCGCGAACTCCGGCGTTCAGGAACCCGTTGTCGGAAAGGTTGATAAAGAACTGGGACGTGGCGGAATCAGGCGCACTGGTGCGAGCCATCGCAATGGTTCCACGAAGGTTCAGCAGTGTTTCTTTCGCTTCATTGCGGATAGGGGCCCGAGTGGACTTGCGGGAGAGATCCCGGGTGAAACCGCCGCCCTGAATCATGAACCCGGGTATAACACGATGGAAGATGGTGCCGTCGAAAAAACCGTCTTCGGCGTACTGCAGGAAATTGTCGACCGTTTCGGGCGCAACATCCGGGCGAAGCTGAAGCTCGATAGCGCCTTCACTGGTCACCATGCGGACCTTCGGAAGAGGATCACTGGCCAGTTGCTCATTGGTTTGCGCCTGCACCGCGGCAGTCGGCATGAGCAGGGCGAGTGCCATAAGCAATACGGGTGTCACAGTTTTCAGGGGTTTTACCATGTTTGTCATTTGCAGCCGTTCTCCGTGTTATTAGCAGGTGTGTTTCCTGCGACAATTCGGCGAATTCTGTTATCAGGTGCCAGATCTTACCAGATGGTGATGGTAAAACGGGCACTGCATCCACGCACATTGTTGTGTGATCGGCTAACCTTCCCGATATCGGAAGTCATGGATCACACTGGCCGGGCCGGGTTGTACGGTTTTCACTGTTTAAAAGGAGACACTGGGTGAGAATCCGTCAGGGATTTGAAGAGAAATCACGCCTCGGGCGATTGCTTATCAATCGTGGGTATCTGTCTGAGGGGCAGGTTAACGAAGGCCTCAGGCTTCAGCGCGAATCGGGACAGCGCCTGGGTGAGGTATTTATCCAGGCGGGCTGGATCAGCGAGAAGGAGCTGCACCGTGTCCTCAAGCACCAGTCCCGCTATCGCAACGCTGCCGCCCTGGTAACAGCGGTCACGCTGCCATTCCAGCCCCTGGTAACCTTTGCGGCCAGCAATTCGGCCGAGGCGTCACAGGCAATACTGGAAGCCGGCGAACTTTATGACAGAGGCAATCTTGCCCCCATGAGCGAAGCCGAGCTGGCGGCGATTTCCGGTCAGGGCGATCCGACCTTGCTGCAGCGCATTGGTATTGTCAGCAAGATGGCGGAGAACCCCGCAGGAAATGGGGAGCAGGGCTCCGAGGCATCCGCAGATGTTATTGAAGGTCTCAAGCTTTCCGCCAATATCTTCGTGCCGGTTCTGAACTTCCTGGATTCAGATCTCAGCATTTCCGGTGTGCATTATCGTGAAGGGGAGCCACGTTATCGGGTAAGAGAAGATGGCGCCCTGATGCTGGCGTTCCCTGAGCGCATCGAGGAAATTCGGATGGACAATATACGGGTTACGGGAGGCCAGGGAGCTTCAATGGGCAACGTGAGCATTCACGACATCCGGTTTCATCCCGACTCCCAGATGACCATCTACACCCGATGAAGTGGAAAGCATGGCTCGGCAGAGCCATGCGTCCGGGCTCAGGCGCTGGCGAGCACCGTGCTGCTTGATACCGTGGTCTGCTGACCCTGTGCACCGTACAGCTTTTGCTGGCCGGTGGCGCCGCGGAAAATATCTGTGAGCCTCGACAAACGCTTTTGCAAGTGGCTGATTACGCGACCGTTGGTCTGGTTCAGCGTCTGACAGGTTCGCAGCTTCTGGTCCGCTTCCTGCCAGAGTTCGAAGAGATCCGAGAATCCGGCGCTGCGAATAAAGCGGGAAGGCTCGCCACTTTCGGGGCGATATCCCATTTGTACGAGCGTTCGGATTTTCTGTTTGGCGCGTTCGCGGACTGCACCGAGGAGATCGTTCTTCTCTCTGGTCAGGGCGTCCAGCTGGCGGAGGTCGGAATTCGCAAGGCAGGTCTTTTCCTTGCCGAGAACGTCAGCCAGTGTTTCAAGCTGGCTGATATCCTGGGAAAGAAGGGTCTTCAAATCATCAATTGCGGCCATGGTCTACTCACCCGAAAATGCTTTCATCCATCTCAAGCATTTTCTGGGCCAGCTTCTCGGCGTCAATCTTGTACGTGCCATTTTCGAGGGCGGAACGGATCTGCTCGATGCGGTCGTCATCCATTTCCGGATAATCGCCCAGCTTTTGTTCGAGCTGCTTCAGATTCTTTGCCTGATTGCTCAGGCTGACGTTCTCACCACGGGCCCCCTGGGCCTGTGTCTTCGCCTGTTCGTTGGATGCCGGCTGGGTATTCTGTGCGCCGGAGCTTTTGTCGGCCGTGGTTCTCTGGGTGTTGACCTGGCCGGGGCCAATTCCATTTAAGTCAACTGACATATCTGTACCTGCTTGCCTGTCGCGCCACGAATGCGGCGCTTACTCGAGTTTATGTCTTCTTAACGGCGGCGCCGCGAAAACCTTTAGTACTTTTAGCACTTTTTTTCATCTGCTTTTACGACCGGTTTTGCGGCATTCACTTGCCGCTCCGGCAAGCCTCTGCCGCACGCGGCTCACATCGGAATCTCCACGTGGCCCGGCGCGACAACGCTGGCTCTTATCGTGCGCGATGAGCGCAGATTCTCAACCAGAACCTGTTCGCCAACGCTGGCGCTTGCCAGGGCTTTGCCCCGGGAACGTACTGAAAATCCACCGGTTTTGGCGGTGATGATAACATGATCGCCTCGTTCGACCGCATTCGGGGCCGAAAGCATGTCTGGTGTAACGAGCGATCCGGCATTCACTGCGCGCCGCACTTCCATGCCAATCGCCTGCTTCGAGTCGGTAATCACGCCCCGTCTGGATGAATTGATTTCAACAGACTGCTTCGCAAGCAGCCCTTCGGTTATTCGCTCTCCACGTGTGAGTGGCCTCGCTGCCACCAGGGCTGGCCCATGGATAGAGACTGAAGCGGTAACAAACATTCGCCATGGGCGGGTTCCTTCGCAGGCTACCTGCAACGACGGGCTGGTGCTTTTCCATGGATCCCCGCTGAACTCTACACTCAAAGGCTTTTCGCACTCGGCGAGAGCGAGGCGGCTGTCGATGGAACCGGGTTCGAAGGAAACGGTGTAGCCATGCTCGGCCTGTTCAGACGCAAAGCTGTCCAGAAACGCCAGGGTTGCTTTCTGAATCTGTTCAGCCGTCGTTCCAGCAAGGAGCGGCGTGCTCAGGCCAGACATTAGCAGTAGTAGGGCGAAATTCGTGATGCGCATACGTATCAGTTTGTCCTATGCTGTCAACAACAGGGCAGAAAAGCCCGAATCAGGCTAAGGATTCGGTAAAAGTGGCCGTTAAATGGGCTGACCCACCCCTGATATGACGGGTTTCCGTCGATCAGGCTATTATTCAGTGAACAGCAAGATATATGCCGTTGTAATTCCGGCAAGCCAGGAGAATCGAAATGGCAGGGGTTTTGGACAGTGTCAACCAGCGCACTCAGATGGTCGGAAAGAACCGCCTAGAGCTGCTTCTTTTCCGTCTCAGGGGGCGCCAGATCTACGGGATCAACGTGTTCAAGGTGAAAGAGGTGCTGCAGTGTCCGAAGCTGTTCTCCCTGCCCAACAGCCGGCCGGTTGTTCGAGGCGTAGCCCATAGCCGGGGTGAGACTATCCCCATTATCGATCTGAGCATGGCAATCGGTCTGCCCGGTATCCCGCAAGAAGAGCTCTCCACCAGTTTCGTCATCATCACTGAATACAATCGCAAAACGCAGGGTTTCCTGGTGAGCGGCGTCGAGCGAATCATGAACATGAACTGGGAAGAAATCCTGCCTCCACCCAAAGGGGCCGGCAAGGATGTCTATCTTACCGCTGTCACGAAAATTGATGATAAGCTTATCGAAATCATTGATGTAGAGAAGATTCTTTCAGAAGTTTCTCCGCTTGGGGAGGACGTAACCGAAGCCGTTCTGAGTAAGAGCGCGGATAGGGTACCGGGGCATCTGCCCGTGCTGGTGGTCGATGATTCATCCGTGGCCCGGCGCCAGATACAGCGGTGTCTCACCGCAATTGGCATGGAAGTGGTGCTGAAAAACGACGGCAAGCAGGCTATTGAACATCTGAAGGAAATCACTGCGGATGGTTCCCGGGCCAAGGATCACTTCTCCCTGATCATCTCGGACGTGGAGATGCCTGAAATGGATGGCTACACCCTCGTCACCAAGGTGAAAGAGGACCCGGCGCTTTCGGATATGTTTGTTATGCTTCACACCTCACTCAGCGGTGTGTTCAACCAGGCCATGGTAAAGAAGGTCGGGGCCGACGACTTTATGGCAAAGTTCAGTCCGGACGAGCTGGCAGAGCGGGTGATGGAAATCATCGACCAGGGTTGATGGAGCCGCTCAAAGATTCACTCAGAACAGAGACCCAATGAAAGCGGAAATAACGCCACAGGAATATGAAGCCTTCAAATCGTTCCTGCAGGATGCCTGTGGGATTTTACTGGGCGATAATAAACAGTACCTGGTCAAAAGCCGGTTGCGCAGGATTCTTGAAGAGAACAGCCTGAATACCCTGGGTGAACTGCTCGAGCGCCTTAAGCGCCCCGGGCGGGGCGGTCTGAAAGAGACTGTCATCGATGCGATGACAACCAATGAAACCCTGTGGTTCCGTGACAATCACCCTTTCCGGATTCTTCAGGAGAAACTGCTTCCCGAATTCGCAGAGCGCAACTCGATGCAGCCTTTGCGTATCTGGTCTGCGGCCTGCTCAACCGGCCAGGAGCCGTATTCGATTGCCATGATCGTCGAGGAGTTTCGGCGGGCGAGGCCCGGGAAGCTGCGGGATGTAAAGATCACCGCGACGGATATCTCCAAAAGCGTTCTTGATGTGGCTCGCAAGGGCGAGTATGAAATGCTTGCCATTGGTCGGGGGCTCTCGCCAGAGCGCCAGAAGCAGTTTTTCACGCCGTCCCTGAACGGTGGCTGGCAGATCAAACCCCAGATCAAGAGCATGGTGGAGTTCAAGGAGTTGAACCTGCTTGAGCGTTATATGCTGGGCAAGTTCGATATTGTGATGTGCCGGAACGTTCTGATCTATTTTTCGGCGGACCTGAAAAAGGACATTCTCACCCGGATGCACGCCACCCTGAACCCGGGCGGCTACCTGGTTCTTGGTGCCTCGGAATCGCTCAACGGCTTGCCCCATCTCTATGAGATGGTTCAGTGCCACCCCGGAATCATCTACAGGAAAAAATAATCCATGCCCCTCAATGTCTGGGTCCTGGTTGCCGCTCAGGCGCTGGCCATGTGCACAGCGCCTTTTATCGTTTTTATAGGCAGCATTCAGGGCAGAATGCTTGCCCCTGCGCCCGAGTACGCAACACTTCCGGTCGGTCTGGTGGTCGTAGGCACCGTTCTGGCTATCAAACCGGCAACCTGGTTAATGGAGCGCATCGGGCGCAAGCGCGTGATGCTGCTGGGTGCCATCATGGGCATTGTTGCAGGTCTTATTGGAGGCCTGGCGTCCTGGACTGGTCTGTTTTCCCTTCTTTGTCTTGCCGCCGTGGTCGGTGGTACGGGGCTTGCGGTGGTTCACCAATATCGGTTTGCGGCCATGGAATCCGTGGCGCCGGGTATGGCGGGTTCTGCTGCCGCTCGCGTGTTGCTGGGTGGGCTGGTGGCAGCCTGGCTCGGGCCGGAAGTTGCGGGCTTGGGCAGCGGCGCGGCGGAGCAATACCCGTTTCTGGTCAGCTGGATCGCGCTGGCGGCCGTCCAGGGTGCGGCTTTGTTGATTCTTGCTATCGGTTACCGGGCAGGGGCCGAGCGCGTCCAGGAATCCAGGCCGGGAGGAGGGCGCCCCCTACGGGAGATTATGGCTAACCCTTTAATATGGGCTGCCATGAGTGCCGCGGCCATTGGCTATGCGGTGATGAGTTTCATCATGACGGCGACGCCGCTGAGCATGACCGAAATGGCCGGCCACGACCTCGACGATGCCAAGCGGGTGATCCAGCTCCACATAATGGCCATGTATCTTCCGTCGCTGATCAGCGGTTGGCTGACACGCGTGGTAGGCATTCCCCTGATGATGGCAGCGGGCCTGCTGGCCTACCTGGGCTGTATTGCCCTTGCCGCGAGTGGTGTCAGCTTCCACCACTATCTGTCAGCGCTGTTGTTGCTCGGCGTTGGCTGGAATTTCCTGTTCGTTGGTGGCACAACGCTGCTGCCCCGGGGGTATCGGGATGCCGAACGCTTCCGCGTCCAGGGCCTGAACGACATAATGGTTTTTGGCTCCCAGGCGACCGCGGCGCTGTCTGCCGGCGCAATTCTGAGCTGGCTGGGCTGGGGCGGTCTGGTCATGGTTGCCGTACCCTTCCTGATACTTCACGGGCTATTGATGACTTTGTGGCTGTTGCGCGAACGAACGCCCGAAGCTGCAGTTAACGGGAGAGAGTGATGCTTATAGATTTCGAGGGTATGGATCCGAAGGATGCCTACCACATCCTTACCCAGACAGTGATTCCGAGGCCAGTTGCCTGGGTGCTGAGTGAAAATCCGGATGGGGACTACAATCTGGCGCCATTCTCGTTCTTTACGCCGATCACCAGCAATCCCCCGTTGCTGATGATTTCCGTTGGTAAAAAACCGGCGGAGGGCGTGTCGAAAGACACCCGGGTAAACATTGAAGCGAGAAAGAATTTTGTCGTTCATATCGCTCATCGGGAACTCGCCGCGGCGGTCACAGAATCCTCGCGAACCTTGCCCCATGGCGAATCCGAACTGAAAAATCTTGATCTGGAGCTGGTGGATTTCGAAGGCTCGAATCTGCCTCGGCTGAAGGACTGCCACGTGGCTTTTGCCTGCGAGCTCTACGACATCAAGGAAATCGGTGCCGGGCCTCAGTCACTGGTATTCGGAAAAGTCACCCGGGTATGGGTATCTGATGATGCAGCCCGTTACGATGACAAGAATCGCCTGACCTTCAATGGCGCTGCGATTGATCCGATCGGCCGTCTCGGGGGAAGCGAATACGTCACCTTCGGTGAAATCCTCAAAATTCCGCGGCCATCCTGAACCGGGGGCAGGGCAAAGGAATGGAACAGCTTAACCTCCGCCATCTCTACTATTTCTGGGTGATCAGCCGGGAAGGTTCGATCGCCCGAGCCAGTGAAGTCCTGGAACTGGCGCCGCAGACCCTCAGTGGCCAGCTTGCGACGTTTGAAGCCTCAGTGGGTGGGCGCCTGTTCTCCCGGGAAAGGCGCAAGCTGATCCTCACAGACTACGGCCGGCTGATCCTCGGCTACGCCGACGACATATTCGCCCTGACCGGTGAGCTTGCCGAAACCCTGCGGCTTGATCCTTCCGAGCGCCCGCTGACCCTGCGAGCCGGCGTCTCCGCTTCCATTCACAAACTGATTGCCTACTACCTGCTGCAGCCGGCGATGGCGGGCGAGCGGTCCATCCAGCTTGAATGCCAGACCGGGCGCACCGAAGATCTCGTGCTTAGCCTGAAACGCAAGGAGCTGGATCTGGTTCTGACCGACCGGGTGCCACGGTTGCAGGAGGACGGCAATCTCACGGTACATCCTCTGGCGGGATCCAGCATGAGCCTGTTCGCCGCACCAGAGTTGGCAAGAAAGCTCAAAAAGGGTTTTCCCGAATCCCTGAATGGCCAACCGTTGCTGGCCAACGCCACGGATGCACCCTATTTCGAGCGACTAATGAACTGGTTTTCCCTGAATGGGGTTCGCATGAAACTTGTCGCCCGGGTAGATGACAGCGCCCTGATCAAGGTATTTGGCAGCCAGGGCTATGGCGTGTTCGCTGCTCCAACCTCAATCCGCGAGGAGGTCTGCCGCCAGTATGAGGTAGAGCAGATTGCCTCAATTGAAGACGTCATGGATGAATTGTTCGCCATCACCCGTGGCCGAAAAACCGCCCATGAGGGCGTCCGTGCCATAGTCGATGCCCACACGGGCGATCGTGACGCCTGATTTGCATCGAAAAGAACGATCTTAAAAGCTCACAAAAGCTTATTTTATCGAACTCTGCTCCTGTCCATTATGGAGTTGTGAAAGGCAGCAACCCGAAGAGGAGCAGTAGCTATGAAGACCATCCACAAATTCCGTCTGGAACCGGGCAAAGAGCCGACCACGCTCACGCTCAAAGAGGGTTACAGGGTGGTGCGCAGCGAATACATCGTGCCCCATAAGGCCGTCTACCTCTGGGTGGAGCAGCCCCTGAACGTAACCACACCAACCCTTGAGCGGCAGTTCCGAGTCGCTTATTCGGGAGAACCAGTGCCTGACAGCTTCGAATACCTCGATACCGCACTGGATCCATTTGGCCCTGAGGCGTACCACGTGTTTGCAATACCTGCCGGTGAAGAAGAGCTCTTCAATACGGCATCTGACGGTGCAAGCAACGACGCGTTCAGCAGGCAGAACTGGCAACACACAGCGATCTCTTGACCACTTCAGGGCCCTTCGGGGCCCTTTTTTATGGCGTCTCGATCGGCAGGTGGCCGGTTTTTACCCAGATGATTGTTTCCTTGTCCACGAACGGGTGATGCTGGCTCAGGTGGGGGCTCCGAATCCAGGTGCCCGCCGGGTATCGACCATGTTCATCGCAGAACTCTCCGGACAGCACGAATATCTCCTCGCCGCCAAAGTGCCGATGGGGTTGGAAAACCTCGTTTGCCGGCCACTTCACCAGGGCCACATGCTCGTGCTCGAATTCGTGCAGCGGCATCACCTCAAGCCCGCCCATACCGGCCCGCCACGGCGCAGTGCGCGTATCGATGCGCACTGTGGATCCATCGCGTTCGTCGAACTGATGCAGCTTGACGAGCAGCGTGCAGCCTTCCTTGCTGAAAGGGGCGTGTCCACTGCCTGGCGGGTTCCGCAGATAAGTGCCGGCCGGGTAATCGCCGGTCTCGTCGGAAAACACCCCATCCAGAACGAGGATCTCTTCGCCCAGGGGGTGCTCATGCCGGTTGAAGGAGGCACCAGGCTCGTACCGGACCACACTGGTCGCATGACCACGCTCTGCTTCCTCGCGGGCAAGAGGCTTTCTCAGAACACCACCGGCAGGGCTGGGCACCCAATCCTGCTCTTCGGTGCGGATGATGACTTTTTTGGAAAAGTCCATGTTGAGCATTGCGAACCTCAAAACCACCTGAAAATGAAGTGACTAGTTACGTGGGCGCCAGCCTTCCGGATGCCTCTATTTGATCAGGGCCTGAATGTTCCGGAACTGCGGATGTTTGCAATGACGCATCCATTCAAACGCCACCATCTCAAGCGTTACGATCCTGGCACCGCTCTCGTTCAGGCGGTCCAGGGCTACGTCCCGGTCAAACTCGTTGCGTGAGCCGGTAGCATCGGCCACCACCCACACCTTGTAACCAGCATCAAGCAGGCTCAAGGCGGTCTGCATCATACACACATGGGTCTCGCAACCACCTATTACAATGTGCTGCCGACCCTCCGGCAACTGGTCAACGAGCCCATCGGGGCAGGCATCAAAATGGTGCTTGGCCAGGGTCTGGTTACAGAGTTCCCGGACCGCTTCAACGTTATGCCCCAGCTTGTCCGGCAACTGCTCGGTACCCAGCACCGGAACCTCCATGAGCCCGGCGATGGTGGCGAGAACGATGCAACGGTCCACCACCTCGTCGCCATGGCTAATGGCGGGCATCAGCTTTTCCTGGACATCAATGAGCAACAGCGTCGATTGCTCGGCTTTCATAAGCATGAATAGTCTCTCCCCACAAACTGGATGATTATACTCGGCGTTGTACTAACGATAGTCCTGAATCTGCTCAACCGGTAAAGAGAAAACCCGTCTCGCCCGAATTTTTTTGACGATTTTCCCCGGGGGAGTTGCCAAGCGCCCGTAAAACCATTAAAGTTTGCGCCCTCAAATGAGCGACGACGTTGCTGATTTGAAACAGTTTATTGGAGAGGTGGCCGAGTGGCTGAAGGCGCACGCCTGGAAAGTGTGTAAACGTTAATAGCGTTTCGAGGGTTCGAATCCCTCCCTCTCCGCCAATACAAAACCCCAGCAGAAATGCTGGGGTTTTTTATTGGCCGATTGGCAGGGTAGAAAGAACCCTCCCGGGTTCGAGCTAGGATTTTCTCCAAACCAACAACCGATTATTAGCCGGCATCCCGAAATCCTTTTCAAGCTTCAGCCCGGTTGCTTCACCCAGAGCCTCGAGATCCTCCATATCCCTAATTCCCATATGCGGCGCCTGTGTTCTCAGCGACAGGTCGAATCGTACATTGTTTTCACTGGTGTGCCGACCGCCATAGCTGAAAGGCCCATAGAGGCAGAAGATCGCGCCCTTGGGTAGGGCCTCCGCCAGGCCGCGAAACATTGCCTGCACTTCTTTCCAGGCCATGATATGCGCCGTATTGGCGGAGAACGCGCCGTCGATGGCGGGCAGCCTGGACCAATCTCCGTTCAATACCTCCAGGGCAATGGGCGGGTTGATATTCGTAAGGTGGGCGTCGTCGATCCACGCCCGGGAAAGCTGGGCGTTCTGAGGGTGATCGGTCGGCTGCCAAACCACGTGGGGTAAGTGAGCGGCAAAGTGAACGGCGTGCTGGCCAGTGCCCGTGCCGATTTCCAGAATGGTGCCCGGCTGTTTGAAAAGCTCGACAAGTTTTTCCAGAATCGGCGCTTTGTTATTCTCGCAGGCTTGAGAAAACGGCTTGTCTTTTTGCATGCTCCGACCTTTCGACAGGGGGTAGTTTATGGCGGTTTCAATACGCCGGCTCAGCGGTGACCAAATAAAAACATACCTGGATGATCTCGCGCGCCTGAGGATCGAGGTGTTTCGCCATTTTCCCTACCTGTACGACGGTGATATGGACTACGAGCGCAAGTACCTCGATACCTACGCCCGCTCGCCAGAGAGTCTCTTCGTGCTGGCCCTGGATGGCGAATCGGTTATTGGCGCCGCCACGGGCATCCCGATGGACCACGAAACGGACGAGTTCAAAGGGCCGTTCATCGAGCAGGGTTATGAGCCAGACAAGATCTTCTATTTCGGTGAGTCGGTGCTGCTGCCGAATTACCGGGGGCAGGGCATCGGAGTGGCCTTCTTCGACCACCGGGAAGGCCATGCCCGGGAACAGGGCCGTTTCACGCACTGCTGTTTCTGCGCGGTCGAGCGGCCTCAAGATCATCCGCTCAGACCTGCCGATTACCAGCCGCTGGACCCATTCTGGCACAACCGCGGCTACCGAAAGGTACCGGAGCTGACCACCACCTATGCATGGAAAGATGTGGATCAGGCGGCGGAAACCGCCAAGCCCATGACGTTCTGGCTGAGGCGTATTGCCTAACGAACGCTGAAGTTGCTGAATTCCCCGGTTGGCGATTCCGGCGCAATATCCACCGCATCCACACGCGCATCCGGTGGGCCTTCGGCGCACCAGGTTCTGAGTTCGTCCAGGCGTTCCTCCGGGCCTTCGGCCACAATCTCAACTCGTCCATCGGGCAGATTGCGAGCGAACCCCGTCAAACCCAGGGAAGAGGCCTTCTGTTCCGTGGAGGCGCGATAGTAGACCCCCTGTACGCGGCCGGATATCAGAAGTTGCCAGCGTTTGGTATCCATGGTTTGCTCCCGCTCGTTCTGTCGTGTCAGGCTTTATTTCAATCTACCGGTTCGGGCACGACCACTTCAAGGAGAGAGAACGCCGATGGCCTCCACCCACCTGAAACACAATGCAACTGGTTATGCCGATGCCCTGGTCTGCGAGGCGGAGGGATTGGAGAGCCTTGCAGGCGCGCTTGATGAGGCCGGGGTGACCGACGTCGGTGTGCCGCACGTTTATCGGGTGAACGAAACCGAACTCGAAATCACCGCCATCCGGTCTTCAGGTGGCTCAGATCGGGCGCGGGAGGTGCTGGGTGAAGGGCTGGCCAGAATGCATGCCCTGCGGCAGGAGGCGTACGGCTGGGGCAGGGACAATTACATTGGCCTGGCACCGCAACCCAATCGCTGGTGCGACAACTGGGGTGAGTTTTTTGTCCACGACCGCCTTGGCTACCAGATCTCATGTATTCGTGACGCCAGCCAGAGGACTCGCTTCGAACAGGTATTGGACCAGCACGGGGGCTTGCTGATGGACTGGCTGAACGCCCACTGTGAGCACCCGAGCCTGCTCCATGGTGATCTCTGGAATGGTAACGTGCTCTATGGCACTGACCGCCCCTGGCTGATTGATCCGGCCGTCTACTGCGGTGATCGTGAAGCGGATATCGCCATGACACAGATGTTTGGTGGTTTCGGCGAAGCATTCTACCGGGCCTACGACGCGTGTTACCCAAGAACATCGGTTTATGGCATCAAGCGTGAGGTCTACAACCTCTACAGGAACTTATACGCCCCTAAATTTTGTATGTTTTGGTGAGTGAGTGAGTGATTGGCGCCTATATGTTAGGCTTTATGACTCCAAGCCTAGATACAAAAACTATAGATACAAATTTTCTTTGCCTCAAGCAATCGACTGATTCCAATTGTGATCTAAATTACGTACAAATATTGGCAATGTCATCGAAGTGGGGTTAGAAATTGACACAATGTTTTGGCTGTTAATGATGTTAAGCGGACACTCGCGTCTTCAAGTGCTGTCTGTCCCTTATCGTCTGAACAAGCAGACACTGTCAAATTTTGTTATGGAAACAATAACTTGGCCGCTTCCCATGCCTAGTAAAAGCTTAGGTCGCAACGCGGACATTCGGGTAAGGCGGTCAATGCCACTGCAATGGCCTCCGTTTGAGGCTAGGGTTTGTAATGTGTATCTGGGCAAGTCCACGTCCGACAACAGCCACTTGTTAGGTTTCAAAGCCCGAATCTCGATGGTTCATTTACCCAATTTGAGACACTACGCATGAATTGCCATACGTCGTTTTCAGAGGGTTTTATATAACCAGGGGATTCAGGATTTTCCCCCATTTTTTCGAAAGCATCCATTATCCAACTTGGACCGTGACGATTTTTTTCAATTTCAAGCGTAGGTAACCATTGCTCTAATGCTCCCCTTGGTACAACAAAGATTCCATATTCCTTTAGATTGTTAAGAAGGGAAGTCAATGTGCCTCTATGCTCTACAGGTATATCATCGATTCCTTGCTTATTAGAATTTACCCCATTATCTTCTAGGAGTCTGTTGACACTACCCCTTAGAACTCCCCAACTTTCTATAAGCGCTTGAGGTACGTTGCAAGATTTACAAAGCTCTTTGAATTCATGGCTCTTTTTAATGATGTCCAAATCGACAATCGCAGCAGACGGTATTCCCATTTTTCTTAATGGAGAAACAATTCTTCCAATTGTTTGTTTGTTTTGTGCATTGATGAATAAACTATCTACAGAACCATCATGAGTAAAATAATTTAATCGCTCATTTATTTCTTGATAAAAAGCTCTATCAGCATCAGACTCAGACACGATTACACTTTCATGAAACATGGCACTTAACACACCAGTTGAGCGTAGGAGTGGATTTCGCATCATTTCATAGATTGTTTCTGAAGATAGAGTTCGAGCTGTTGGCACACCTTTATTATAGGTTAGCCGTGTAATATTTACATTCTGGCCAGCCTGGATACAGCCCATAACGAAGTCAGAACTATGAGTGGAAACAAAAACTTTACTGCCTTTTTCTTTGGTGAGAATGCTAAGTGTTTTCCCGAGTTTTCTGGCGAGAGGAGGATGAAGAAAGGCTTCCGGCTCATCAATCAATAGAACTTTATAATCTTGGCTTAGTGTTGCGGAAACTAAACCTGTGAAAGCTTTGACGCCATCACTCATTTCAGAAATATCTGTAGCATTACTATGAAAACTTCGGGACTCTTCATTAAGCCCTTGCTCTATCATAAGGCTAGGCTCTACATCAGACATTTTTATTCTAAGTGATGTCATTCCTGTAGGGTCAATTACGAAATATTTACCAAGCGCCTCATGTGTAATCATTCTGATGGCTTTCCTGGCATCATCATCCTGAAATAGAGCCATGAGTTGATTTCTTGGGTTTTTTGTTAGATCACCTGAGGGCTTTGGTTCAGTAAGAGTAAATCTTGTTTTTCCATCTAATCTAATTGTGTACAAAGAAAGAAAATTCTCTGCAAAATAAGAAAAATTTTGATTTTTACCTTCAATAAAGTTGAAGATTTCTTGAAGACTAACCTGCTTTATATGATTATTATCGCTGTTGAATAAATCTATTTTTTGGGTAAAAATATGATCATCGAAATGTCTATGACCTTCAGGCTTTTCAGTTTCTTTCGACTGAAGTAGCTCAGTAATTTCTTCTTTAGAGAGCCGCTTTGTTCTGAACTCATCAATTATTTTTCTATTTGGCTCTGGGTTGTTGCATAATTGTTCAATTTCTTTAAGTAGCAAGCTTTTACCAGAATTGTTCGGTCCCACAAAAATGTTTATGGGAGTAGCTTCTAGGCAAAGATTGTTGGAACCAGGCTTCTCGCCAAATAAAAATTTAATGCTTTCAATCATGAGTTTCACTCAATCCTATATTCTGAAACCTAATATCGGGCGAAGCCGCCGGTTGGAGCGGCAGCGCAAACCGGCGGCTTGAGCCACTGGTTAAAATTTTACCGAGCTACGCTAGCTGAAATCTTCTCAGCCAATTCATCGAATATTGCGTTTACTTCTTTGTGTAAATAATCGTAGAATGCCTCTTGATCTTCAATTAACTGATCGATCCTGGATTCTGAAAGGTTTGGAATATACTTCTCCCTAGTATTTGCTGCTGCAAAACTTTGGCACTTTCGTTCCATGTCAATAGCTACGTTTTCGATATGACACTCAAGCTCATTAGAAATCCAGATTTTCTGGTAATCAAAGATTCGCCGAAAGTGCTCTATAGTCCGAATAAATGCTCTCGCATCTTCGTCAGTTTTGCTAAACCCTAAATTCTTTGCTGCTTCCCGCAGGCTTAGTATTGCTTCATATATTTCACAAACTGCGCTGATACTTTTTTGGTGATAAGCGCTGAGCTTTATTTGATAATCAACCAAGTCTTTTTCTAGCGATTTTTTTATATTTTCGGTCTCTGTTGTGAGAACCGATTGCTGTTGCAAAACTTTATTGAAATTATTATTAATCTCTCGCAGCTCTCCAGACTTCTTAGCCCTTGAGAATAAGTAGATCAAGGATAGCGCGATTAAAAAACAGAGCGCATTGATCATCAAAAGATCAAGCTTCGCCGCAGTCAACTCCTCAACTATCAGCTTTAATCCCTCGTAGTCCAATGCAACCTCCATAGATTTTAACAGTGATTAGGCTAAGCCTTTCATCATTTCAGAATTTTGACCGCGTCATTATTTCTGACTTTGAATCATTAATCGCGCTGCAAATAGATGAAAGAAAATAGCTTAGCCGAGCATGGCAATCTCTGCCACGTAATCATCTAGCGTCTGCAATTTACTCCGCCAATCATACTAGATGAAATGGCTGTGTTTAGCTTTGAGGCCCTGACCGAATGTCCGTTTTCTGTCTAGCTGAGGTCCGTGAGTGGTCTTGGTATGAAAGCGCTCTTCGGTGGTGCCATCAAACCGCCCCAGCGCGGTCGTGTGCGGTTCTGACGCTGAAAGTAATTTGACAGTAAGTTTTGCCCTCAACTCTTTCCACGACCCGAACGGACTCCAGCATCACCTCATTATGTGCCAGCTGCAGTGATTACCGTCGCTTGTGACGACCCTATTATGGTTGTGCGGCGAAAGGGATTGAAAAAAGAGAAGTGGACACGAGGCCTCTCCCTGGCACGTCACACCACTGGGCAGGTGTCGCGTTTGCCTGGCATCCCTGCCGGTGGTGAGCCCCGATCCGCCTGATCAAATGACTCGGAAACATCATCTGTATTTCAAACGCCGGTCGTAAGTCGATATCGCTGCAAACCGGTTGGGAAATTTCCTACATCTGCCGTCGCAAATATCGGTATCCAAGCAGTGCCTGCGTGAAACGGAGCCTAAAGTTTTAATGGTCGGTGACGCTGGAGAGGGGAAAGATTTATGGTTGCTGACCGAGTTCGTTTGGTATGGCAACCTTGGGGCCCAAAAGAAAGGGAGAGGTTTACAGTCACCCTATGTCCATTCCACACCACCAGGATTTCGCTGCCTTTCTAAACAAAAGCGAACGTTCTAGATCCTCCACTGCGAACCGGTTTTTAATTCAGTCCTGAAGAACAATGAGCCGCTTCAATGGTTCGGCAATGCAAAGCCATTAGTTAACGAAATAGCGGCCCCATTTGTTCATGAAACCTGTTTATACGCAGTATTTGAGCATGAAGCCATGGACCGTTCCCTGTAGTTTGGCTGTAGGAAGCTCAACCAAGCCTTCCGAGAACCGGAAACGTCGACAACATCCACGACGCAAAGAGTGTCATCCGACCGGTGAGCACCATTACTCCCATTACAACGAGCACCAAGCCAGCAAGCGCTCTCAGCAGTCTACTCCAGCGACTGAGCCAGCGTACTCGTTGCCGAAAGTGTTCAATAAACAGGGCGGTTCCGAGAAAAGGAAGAGCCAACCCCAACGAATACGCCGCCAGATACAGCATGCCCGCCTCAGCATTGGCATGCGTGGAGCTGAGCGCCAATATGGCCCCGAGTATGGGGCCTATACAGGGTGTCCAGCCGATGGCAAACGCGGCGCCAATTCCCCAGGTTGCAAGATCAGGAATTTAGTCCCCTAAGTTTTGTAAGTCCGTTAAACTGCCCAGAAATCAAATTTGATACCTTCACTGGAAGGGTCGTTGTCGATGATAACCCTCGACCGCCATAGCATCTTGCCGGTACCGCACTCCGGCAGGGTAATGGTTCCCTGGTAAACACCCTGGGCATTCGGTAGCAGCTGGGTGCGGACCACGCCCATGTACATTTCAAGCCCTTCGAAATCCACGATCAGGGAGTCTGCTGTCATGTTATCGAGACGCACACGAATGGGAATCTCTGTCATCGATTCGATGGCTTCATTACCTAAGCCGACTGTGATGGTTTGATCGCCCTTTCGCCCGATACACTGACCTTCAAAAGGTGCGCATCCCTCGGTGGCGTAAAAAGTGACACCGGCATCCAGATCAGGCTTCAGGTACTGCGGCAACACGAAAATTGCAGCGACCACCAGACTGAAACCGGCTATACCGAATAACCATGACCATTTATTGAAGTGCTGCTTCAACGACATTTTCGAGTTACCGAGATTTAAAGGAGTGTTGTCTGGTATCCGTGAGAAGTCAGGAGGGGCTCTCGGCCTGGTTAATGTCCTGACTTTCGTTCTGTTGATAGCGGCGCTGGTCGTCTGTCCATAGTGTTCTCAGGTACTCGATCACCCACTGAATTTCCTCGTCGGTGAGGGTGTCCTCAAATGCTGGCATAGCCAGCCGATCTGTTTTGTTGAAGGGATGCCGCCATCCCTCGGCAATCATCCTGAACAGCATGGCATCACTGTGGCGCCAGGTGTGGCCGGTCTCATCGTGTGGTGGCGGGGGCATTTCGCCTTTCTCATCCGGTTTGTTCCAGTTGGCCGCACCTTCACCCTGCCATCCGTGGCAGGCGGCGCAGTATTGCTCGTAGATCTGGCGACCCTTGGCCACTTCGGTCGGCAAGCTGTCGCTGTTTGGTGGCGCGCCACCGGCCATCAGAAGGGCCGGGGCAACGAGCAAGACCAGCGGGACAAACCACTTATTCATGAACCGGCACCCATTCGCCAGAGGCGTTCCGCGAAAGCAGGTCTCCGTTTTCCGTGCCCACCACGAGTCCTTCCTTGGGTGAGAATGTCAGAGCGGTGATTGCCTGGGGTATTTCAAGGCCAACCCAGGTTTCGCCGCCGTCAGAACTGTGGTGAAGTTGCCCCTCGATTACGGCGTAGACGTTCTCCGGGGCCGAAGGATCGTAATCAATGGCCGTCACCGCCCCTCGCAATTCGCCGGCATCGCCCCAGAAGCAAAAACAGTCCATGGAACGGGCCACACCACGGGTGGTGCCCGCGAACAGCCAGCCACTTTCCATGCTGCCGGGCATATCCGAGTGCAGGAACGCCTGCACCGGCTCCCGGGGTCCACCGTCAACCTTCACCCATTCGCCACCGCCGTCCCTGGATCGGAACATGCCACCTTCACCAAGATAGGCGTAGAGCGTTTCCGGTTGGGTGGCGTGGGCGGCAATGGCGGTGATTCCGAGATCCGGCAGGGTGTCATTGAGGGAATGCCAGCGCTCGCTAGCATACTCATAGCGCCAGATGCCAAGGCCTGGCCCTGCCAGGTACAGGCGTTCGTCCGCGCCCTTTGCCATGGAACGGGGTTGAGCGCCGGAATCGGACGGTGGCAGCGGGATGTCGGCGGCAGTCTTATCATCAAGAACAAGCAGGCCGCTATCCCGAAGCACCAGCAGGGCGCCGGAGGAGTCAGTCGCCAGCGCTTTCACTGCTTGGGCATCATTCGCAGACTCGGCTTGAACCAGGGCCGGCATGACGGCAACCAACGCGAACAGGAAAAGCCTGGAAACGCCAGAATTCAGGCGGTAAACCATCGTTTTCATGGGGCTGACCTCAGTAATCCTTGTGTTCACGGAAAACACCTTGCTCAGGGCCTTCCAGAAGCCCAGTGCGCCGTCGCCAACAGCTAGCTTGGGCGAAGGCTCCAGGCCTCTTTCCCGTATGTCCGTGAGCAGCTCTCGCCAGCTGGCTTCGGACTCCCGGTGGCCGTCCTCGACCGCAACCAGCTCCTTGTGGCCGTGCTCGGTCACGCCAATGATCACCAGCAGGCAGAGCCGGTCATCCAGGCGGACGTTGCTGTACACGCCGTCCGCCCACCAGTAGACGTAACGCTTCTGGCTCAGGTCTCGTCGCTGCCAGTCCTTGTGCTCATCAAGCCACTTCGCCTTGAGCCGAGACACTGTGTTGGCCGACAGGCCATTGGCTTGTTCACCAACCAGCGCACTCAGGGCCTCCTGGAAATCACCGGAGGAAACACCTCGCAGGTAGAGCCAGGGAATCAGTTCCTCCAGGCTCCGGGCGCGCTTCAGGTAGGGTGGCAGCAGGTGGCTGTTGAAGCGAATGCCAGAGCCACTGCGGTCCCGGACCTTGGGAACCTGGACTTCTACGTCGCTGACGCCTGTCTGAACAGCGCGTTTGGGAAGGTGCCCATTGCGCACCACAGCACGGCGGCCATCCGGCGTCTTGACGTCCGCGTACTGCTTCAACAGGCTCTCCAGCTCCGTCTCAACGGCCTGTGCGATCAGATCCCGGGCACCCTGCCGGATCAACTCGTGCAACGGGTCGTTGCTGGCTACCTCTGGTTGTGAAAGAGCATGCAGGTTAGACTTGGGCATGGCGTATCATTCCTCTGTTGGTTGTGATCTTGGCGGAGATCAACCAACAGGATACGCCACCCCTTCAGCCTGCTTCCATACACCAGAAATCACCATAACTCGGTACTTGGCGTCGCAGCCCTCGGCAAGTACCTGTTTTCGAAAAACAGGGACGATTCTGGACGCGCGAGTAAGAACGCCAGAGGAGATTATGACTACCACCCTGAAGCATGAATTTCATCGGGTACCCATGGCAAGTATGGGAGTTAGACCGAACGCAAAAGCAAAAATAGTCGGGGTTATGCTCTTGCTGGCTGCACTGGCTGCGATCTATTGGGTCATGCTGGAGACCGGAGCATTGACCACCGTGACCAACAAGGCGGCCTTGTCGGAATGGATTGACCAACTGGGGTATTGGGGGCCGGTGGGTATCATTGGCCTGATGATCACGGCCATTGTCCTGAGCCCGATCCCCAGCGCCCCGATCGCCATGGTTGCCGGTGCGGCCTATGGATCGCTATGGGGAACAGTCATCGTGGTTATCGGTGCTGAGGCCGGCGCACTGATCGCTTTCGCCATTGCTCGATCCTTGGGGTACGACGTTATCCATCGCTGGAAGCGACTACGTCCGGTATTGAATTGGCTGGGCAAGGACCGCTCCCAGGGCGGGTTGATGCTTGTCATTTTTGCGTCGCGATTGGTGCCCTTTATCTCCTTCGATGCCGTCAGCTATGCAGCCGGCCTGACACCGATCGCGTTCTGGCGATTCGTGGTCGCAACTCTGGCTGGTGTTATTCCGACAGCGTATTTGATCACAGCGTTTGGTGGCTTGCTCATGGCATCTGAGTCCGGGGTGGTGACCGGGCTTCTGATCCTGGTCAGTGGCATTACCCTGTTACCGATTGTTGCCAAGCTGCTCATGGCTCGCCTAAGGCACCAGAAAGCGTCCGAACTTGCATGATAGAGGTTGGGTTGAAGGCGCCTTGGCAAATACTCATCCCGCACAGCAGGACAGCTGTTTCACGTCTTTGGTGAAGGTTTGCGCGCAGAGCTTGAGGCCTTCCACCATGGTCAGATAAGGAAACAGTTCATCGCCGATGTCCTGCACGGTCATCCGTGACCGAAGTGCAATGACTGCCGTCTGGATCAGTTCACCGGCT
>NZ_FONF01000036.1:0-16917 GCF_900112835.1 Marinobacter sp. DSM 26671
ACTCCTTTGCGAAGAACACTGCCGCTTCGCGCAAAAAATCACGCTCCTTCTTCACGCGGGCCAATTCTCGCTTGAGGCGGGCAACCTCTTCGTCTCTGGGGGAACCAGAGCCTTTAAAGGCCTTATCCGTTTCCTCATCCGCTTCTCTGCGCCACCGGGATAACAGGTTGGGATTGATGCCGATCTCTAAGGCTACCTGGCGACAACTCACACCGGGTTGCCGGGTTAAGGCGATGGCTTCGCGTTTGAACTCTGGGCTATATTTTCTGCGTCTGGACATGAACACTCCTTTGGCACAGTGTGCCTCTTTTTAGGAATGTCCGCAGTAACGGGGTAGAACCCCCGATCACTGGAGCAGATCATTGAGTGGCGTGGGAAGCCGCGCTCTATTCGCTGTGACAACGGCCCTGAGTACATCAGCGGCAAGCTGTCAGCCTGGGCTGAAAAACGGGAGATCAAGTTGGCGTTTATCCAGCCTGGCAAACCCCAGCAGAACGCCTACATCGAACGCTACAACCGAACAGTCCGTTACGATTGGCTGGCACAGTATCTGTTCGACAGCACCGAAGAAGTCCAGGATTATGCCACCCGCTGGCTCTGGCACTACAATCACGAACGACCCAATATGGGACTCGGAGGAATTACTCCTCAACAGAAATTGGCCACGATGGCCTGAGGTCTACTTTTGAACCCCGTTAAAAATGGGGGGATTACCGAGCCATGAGGCGCAACCTGGCTGAAATGATGGATTTTATTAGTCTGCAGCATTGGCTGGGTATTGATAGTTGCGGGGATCTCTTTCAAACCCGCCAAGACCTGGTGCATTTCACATCCGCGTTGAGGAATCCAGTTCTAGACCAAGGTCAGAATTTTTCCGGCGGCAAAGCCATGATTTCAAACAGTTACCTTTGGGATCAAATCCAGACTGGGCTGATGGCGGAAATAAGTTCTCTGCCAGATGATTGTGTATTTATTCCTCTAGGCCAGGGTGTTGATGCGGTATTCGAGAAACTTGCCAGTGAAGGGGTTATCGATCGAACTCGCGTGCTTTCGGGCCTACCTCATGCTTCTGGAGCCAATGCGGAGCGGATTGCCTACTTTTGCCAGCGTAAGGAGCGGGACCAACTCTCGGACAAGACCAACCCTGACAAACTCGACGCTGCTCGCGCAGGACTCCTTGACCAAATAGCCATACTCTCCGGCAAACAGAACGTCCCAATCAACGAGAAAGTCGAAACGGCACAAGTCTCTGTTCAGACACCAGGAGCGCCTTTAACCGCAGCGAGCTATGAGTTCGCGACAGCAAATCGTGGAGAGATCAAACGGATCTATGCCATTGGCAAGGTAAAAGGCGAACCTACCCTTTTCACCGCTCAGCACGACTGTTCCGGGCGATACGTGCTTAACCGGAAAAAGTCATCACCGACAGCCGGGAACACGACAAACCGGGCTGAGAATAAAGTATATGCTGCTACGCTTCGGGAAGCTGCCGAGCTGCTGGAGTCCGGTGAGTTTCTGATAAACCTCGTAACTGACAAGGGCATCAGGGCTCTGCGCAGCTACAAATCGGTGACGATAGATCGCAGCTAGCGAAATCGGCACACAAATCCAGTTACGAGTTACCCACTGAAGACCATTCGGCCCTCAGTGGGTTTTTCCCTTCCCACTTGCAATACACATCGAACTGCAAAACAACCTGCAATCTGTTTTGGCTACGCTCAATGCTGTGATGCTAAAGCAGGCAAAGTCAGACTCTCACCTATACTTCACGACTGATTTAACAGAGATTCCTCCATCAGTCACATCGATACATTTCAGTTCGGTGCTCAACCTATCAATGATCTTGTCGAGTTTAACTGCTGATATTTCCGGCTCCCCATCAGCCTCCAGTAACTGGTTCACTTTTTCTAGGAGGGCATCCTTTGAAATCGAATCCGGCTGCTCCACTCCCCTCAAACTTATCAGTACGGCTGCATACTGATTATCGAGCGTCTCTGTCATCAGACTCTTTGCGCCTCTTGCCCCACAAAACAGCGTTGCCAGTGCAAACAGCCCTATAGCGATAGGGTCCGATGCCTCAGTCAAAGCATACACTTCACCACTGATGGTTACGGAGCCTGCTGAAAGTGAAGGAAGGTTCAGTAAGCGCTTAAGGTTGATCCTGGTAACCTTCGCCTCAGAAAGATCTCCAGAAGACACCGAGAGCATCATGTGCAGCGCCACATCGCCGGATTGTCCAGCCCGGCGCGGCCGAGGAAGTATCTCTTCAGACCAGATGCCTTGAACCTTCAACCAATGAACGAGGTCCTGCTCAGCAAGTTGCGGCTTGTTGCTTTCGCCTTTCCCGTCCATTACTTGGGGTGGCAACTGTCCTCCCCCATCTAAAACTAACGACTCGCCATCCCATTTGGCCAGTGCAAACTCATTGATTAAATTGGGCAGCTCTGTCGGCTCGGTAACGACTCGGTAAAGCCACAGACCCCAATTGCCATCTTCGTTAACCGCGCTTACCCAACGTTCGGCTGCTTTGGCCTTCAGATCCGCGTCATCACCGTATTGTCCCTTAATCTCCAATACGAGATTCAGCCCGATATCAAGCTGAGCAATAAAGTCAGGAACATATCGCGATGGCACACCGTGATTACGGTAGGGAATGTAAAAGCCCAGATGTTCATTCTTGACCCATTTGACCACCCCAGGGTGGACATCCAAAGCAAACCCAGCGCTTTGCTCCCATTTTTTGGTATCCGCAACCATCGCGTTGAGATGGCATTTATTGACTGCGTATATCGGTTTGGTCGTGTGATAGTCGACGAACTTGGTGCTGCCTCGGCCTGATGCGCCTTTCGGAATTCGCGGTAGCTCGGGGCTGTCTACCAGCCCACCAGAACCCTTCCGGATCGCTTCGAAAAGACTATCTACAGCCTGTTGTTGGTATTTGCCAACCAGAAGCACATCACAGGGCTCAGCACTCCCTTTACAGTCGGTTTTCTCTTGCAGGAACCGCTTCGCGGCGAAAGCCACTTTCGGAAACAGCACGTGCACCGGCACCGTTTCCGCTTCTGAGCCACCCTGTTCTGCCTGCCAGCGTTTGCAAACCTGCTGAGCTAACCGAAAAGCAACCTGCTGAGTTCGGAATTGCTTCCGCCACGCAGTCAAATTCAACACCGGTCTCTGACCCGGGCCGAACTTTGCCAGACTCCCCTCCGGCGCGGTCATTGAGTTCATCTCAACCTGATCTGGCACTTCCTTTGGATCAATCGTCAGTTTAGGAATTTGATCCCAATTTAAGTGAACTTCAAAGGTTTGCGGGCTGTAATAACCCTCGACCAGTGGAAACTCGATTTCATAATGTTCTTTCGCCGGATCGCTGAAGATATGATTCGGCTCTTTGGGCGGCTTAGGGTCTTTCGGTTCGGAAACTTTAAAGGGAACGAGTTCAAAGGGCACACCAAAAACTTTAGCTGTTTCCTCCTCGAACTGATCGGTTTCCTCATTGAGCGCATAGCTCCGGCGCCTTAATGCTCGACCAATAACCTGTTCACACAGGAGCTGCGAACCGAAAGGCCGGAGACCGACAATGTGGGTGACGGTGTTGGCATCCCAACCTTCCGCCAGCATCGCCACAGAAACGATACAGCGGATATTGCGACCGGGAGGGATTCTCTCGTCAATCCATTTGTAGGAGCCATCGTTGTCATCGCTCGCGGCCTTTTCGTTGTTCTTCCGAACCAGCTCCGACCACTCCTCTGGAATTTTACCGCCCGGCCAGGTTTTCTTGCCGATGGTATCCAGAATAAACCTCAGGCGGCGGGTTTCATCTTTCGTTCCACCCTCTTCAAGGTCTTCAACCACTTTGGAATCGACACGGACCGTAACCTCTTCACCTGGTTGGTTTCTGAACCAAAGAGGTGCTTCACCATAATTCCCCTGGTTATCCGCCAGCCAGTTGTGTACCTCAGCCGCCACTTTGGTGTCCCTACATACCACAATAAAGACCGGGGGAACCGGGTGAAGCTCATCCTGACTATCGATCTGCCAGTGCTCAAAACGTTTATGCCAGTCCTGAGCAAGCGTGGTGATGGGTGCCGCCGCATAGGTCATCACGATCTGCGGATTGAGCTTCGTACCCAGACCATCCTTTTCAGCCATGGACTCAACCCACCGCCAGACATTGAAGTAGCCTGCGTCTTCCTCCCCTGTGATGTCTCGGGTTGGAAGCTGGGGAATTTTCACCAGACCAGACTCAATGGCATCCAGCAGCCCGAAATCTGACACGATCCAGGGGAAAGGTTTACCCACCTCATTTCCCGAGCCCTGGATGTAGAACGGAGTAGCTGAGAGATCTATGCAGTATCGGATGCCCTTTTTACGGCCACCCGCAAGTTTGTTGATACGGTCCAAGCCCTCTATCCAGATAGTAGCTTCCTTGGCGTTTTTCTTCGCCAAGGTCGTATCGTCTTCTAGATCTACCTCCGCTGCAGAATCTCCACGGCGATAGGCATGATGGGCTTCATCGTTGAATATCAGCCAATGGGGACTTCGGCCTTTACCGGAACCGAGCTCTTGCCGTATACGCTTGAACCAAGCCTGATCCGACTCGAAGTACTTAACTTCAACCTCTTCGTTCGCCTTCCCTGCATTTTTGACGACCTCAACAGGCTCACCGGTTTTTACGACTTTTGCGGAAGTTCCATTTACAGAATTTGTCTCTTTTTTAGCCAATCGGTGCCAGTTGGCAATCATTACCTCGCCCCGGCGGAGTTCCTCCATCCTGTGCGGAGGAACCAACTGCCTCGTACGATAAAGGCTGCTATCGCCCAACGCCGGGTCAAGTTCCTGCAATCGTTCTCGGATGGTTACGTTGGGGCAAACGATAAGAATTGTGTCTGAAAACCGTTCATCCGTCGGAGATGCCACGTAATTCAGAATCGACCACGCAGACAGCATTCCCATCACGGTCGTTTTGCCCGTTCCTGTCGCCATTTTGCACGCATATCGGGTGAACGCACGAAACCCAGCTTCCCTTGAGGACTCGCCAGGATGGTCCACAGGGATCTCTGGCATCCCCTTCAGGTAAACGTCGCTCGCCTCAACCAGGAAAATTACTGTCTCAGCGGCTTCCACCTGCGCATAGAACAGTCGCTGTTTCCGGAGCGTCCCATCCCCTTGCCACAGAGACAAAAGCTCTTTGGTTACGGCAGATGCGCCGTCATATGGAACACCGGTCAGTTTTCCCGTACGCCATTCCTTGATGCGATGGCGAATCCAATTCACGAGAGGAATATCTTCTTGCTGGCCAATACCAAGATCACCCTCAAGGCTCAATTGATCCTTGACCTTCCGGTTACGACCACTGCTTTCAGGAACGCGATAGAAATAGCTGGCGGGGCGTCTACCGGCCGCCTTTACAGGCTGTTTTCCCTTCTCAATTTGCCAGTAAAATGCTGGCTCTTTGAAGGGCGAGTTGATGATTGGCGACTCAATCTCATTCGATGCAATTGGGTCAGGGACATTCGCCTGGCTCATGAACTAGCCTCCGATCCCTCTCTTACCACCATAAGTTCGTTGCCGCGCTCATCAATCACCTTCACAGCAATTCGCTGATGCTGTCCCAGCAAAAACGGCTCGGATACCGTTCCAGCAAGATGGTCCCATACCGAGCTATCGAACTTGGCTTTCAACGATTTCTGTAAGTTGTCCCAGGCAGACGTCTTGGGAAAAAACACCTGGCGGGCAACGAAAGCCATACCGTTATAGTCGGTGTCCAGCATCCAGCAAGGAAGGTTATCCGCTTCAACAGACTCGGTCTCCAAATCCTGAGGCCGGAAGATATCGAGACCGCGTAGTTCAACCTCATAGAGTTTGGTTCCATCCGGTGAGTTGTCGCCTGTAGGTCGGAGATCGAGATCCGGGAGACCGGTGATGGAAAAGACTTCCGATGACTTGCTCGTTTTCAGAAGGTCCGACATCACAACATCTGGAGTGACCGAAACGTAAGTGCAAGGTAGCTTCAACTTTCCACGATTTTCGATCAGCTGTCGCGCTTTCGCTTGGATAGCAAACCCGAAGAAATAAAGCGCATCAAATTTGGCGAACCATGCTTCTCGGGCTGCTTCAAGTACTACTCCTGAGTCAATGGCGCCATCTTGGGGACCAAACATCACTGCAACTCGATGCGTATCCCCATTTTCCTCGACTGCTTCTGCATGAAGGTATTCGTAATCAGTACCTAAAGGTCTCACACTTTCGAATTCGAGAGATTTATTACCAGGTAACCTTAGGGTTCTACTCTGCCTTAATACCTCAATCATTCGATCCAGGTATTTCCTAGGGTCATCATACGTACCAGCTACATCCTTGACCTCTCTATCCTCCTCACATATCGAGCTAGAAGCTTGTATTGTCGCTTCCACTGTAAACGGTCCACAAACCCGCGTTATCGACTTGTTGACTTCCGGCTTATCAACAAGCTTTACAGTCTCAGGCTCCTCATCATTAGCGATTGATTTAAGAGTTATTCTTGGGACTAGTCCGCCTACTTCATCACCTTTGCGACTCTGCTTTCGCTTATAAACAAAGCCAGCTTCGGGTCCGCGAATGGGCTCTATCAATTCGTACCAAGGAAAGGTTGATGTAAGCAGTCGCTGTCGAGTCAAGGCAAGAGGAATTCGAGACGTATCACAGGTAATCCAACGCCGCCCCCATTGTTCAGCCAAATATGCCGTTGTTCCTGAACCACAGGTTGGATCAAGCACCAGGTCGCCAGGAGTAGTTGTCATCAACATACACCGTTCTATCAGGGGCGTTCCTGTTTGAACTACATAAAGCTTAGGGTTACTGCGACTTTGAACACTGCCTGCGATGTCAGTCCATAAATTTGTAATTCTCTGGTATGGGAAATCATTAAAGTACCGTACATATCGGAGCTTTCCCTTGCTTGTTGAGTACAACCTGCGATTTCTCGCTAAACGGTCCATGCCCTCTGGAACAGCCGCCTTCCAGTGATTATTCGCTCCACAGTCATACTGAACCCCGTCCATTGAGTACTTTCTAATAGTGTTTTCACTTGCACCTTGAGAAATAATATTATCGAGCTGGAAAACCTTCGCACCTTCGGGCAGATCAGTTAGCCCCTTTTTTTCATCCCGTGTCAGCGCCCGGCGAGTTCCGTCCAATAGTTCCACCTGATCATACTTGGAGCTCGGGTCACCGACAGGATTTTGTTTTCTTTGGTAGACCGGATTAAATTTAAGCTTTTCTATATTTCTGGCATACCAAATCACATAATCGCCAGCTCGACTTAAAGTCGATGACGCAAACCCCCCAGTGGTGGCATACGCTATTAAAGAGACGAAGTTTTTGTCACCGAAAACCTCATCCAGAATCTCTCTTACATGGTGAAGGTTATCGTCGGATATCTGCAGAAAAAAACTACCGCTTTCTGAAAGTAATTCTTTTGCAAGTAATACTCTGTCTCTAAGATAAGTGAGATAAGAATGTAAACCGAGTTCCCAAGTATCTCGGTAAGCCTTCACCATTTCAGGCTCACGAATCATTTCATCGTCTTTACCGTGCTTCACATCACGCTTTCGGACGAAAGGCTGAAAGTTCGACCCGAATTTCACACCGTAGGGTGGATCCATATAGATCATCTGGACCTGACCACCCAGACCCTCATATTCGAGGAGGGAATTCATGACCTGCAGCGAGTCGCCCAATACTAGTCGATTAGTCCATGGCCCTTTGTGCTCGTATGCGTCAAGCTTGTCAGTGACATCCAACTCGGGATCGCCGAACAGATCCAGCGTGCTACCGGCTGATTTGTAGCTTTCCAGTGTTTCCAGTATTGCCTGAGTGGAATGGCGCTCATGGACAAACAACGGGATGGTTGGAACGCTTATTTGCTGCCTTTCGGCCTTACCCGTCCAGTTAAGGAATGGCTTGGTCAAACTTCTCAGGCGCGCAATGCACTCCGCCAGCGATCGGAACTTCTCACCAGTGCCTAACCATAGTTGTGGCTCCTGAAAAACAGCTTGCTCACCTTGCTCAGCAGCCCGCTCCACCAGCGCCAACAACCATTCGGCCATATCGCGCTCAGCGTTCTCATCCCAAACGAGCTCCGGTGCCAGCGATGAATCGTAGCGGTAGGATTTGGGTGGCTTTCTGGCATCAAATTCAGGCTGAACCCCTACGTCCGGGCGCTGAACAGCCTCTTGCTGGTGGCTATAGGTACCCGATTGCTGCTCGTTATTTGAGTTCTGCTTTCCGTTTGCCATATACAACCTATGCAAATAGTTTCCATTTATTGGTTGCCGCACGGATGCCCTCAACCAATTGTTCAATCTGTTCTTTCGGTCCTAGACTAGCCAGGCGCCAGAGACCCACTGATTATTCTCTGGGTGCAGGTGCATATTACTCACCGCCTCCAGCCGCTTATCCGCAGCTAACTCTGCCTGTTTAAACTGGGCCTGATTCTCTTCCCGGACGGGCGTGAGCGTTCCAGTAATAGCCGTTGTTTTTAACCATTCAGCAAATGCATCTGGATTGGTCTGCACCTCTCCGTTGGGTTTGACCCAGTAGGCGGTGTATTCCTGACGCATCCTACTTCCCTGGTCGTTCTGCCACCTGAGGAGACTGGTTAACAGCGCCCCACCCTTCAGTGAGTGATTCTCAATAACTGCACTCAGGCCCAGGAAGTCGTAACTCTTTGCCTTTTTGAGCAGGTACTGCATCAAAAACGAATCCAGGTCCAGCATGTGCGTGTTTGGCCGGTTGACCACCAAGTCCCGATCCAGAGTGACTTCATAGCGGCTCCGCTCCACGCTGATTTCATGCTGAACTGCCTCTGGAAGCCGAATATGAAAAAGCCGCCCCTCATGGGTTGTCTCAACAACCTCTATGCCCAGAATGCTGAACATACCCACTACAAACGCCACGCCGTGCTCGTGGTCAATCCTCAAGCTGCTGCCGGTTTCATTCGGGTCAAAGCCTGCAGCATGTTCGAAGAGTTCTCGTTGCTTCTCAGTTGCCGCTTTTGCCCTTTCCAGTGCCTCGGAAATTCGCTCCTGAGTTCGAGTGATACCCTCAACTGTGGCCTGCTCAAGAATCTGATTAACGTCTAGCAAATCCGCCAGCTCGCCAAGAATGTCGTCGCGAAGCTGCTCGTTGTATTCGGCACTTACCCCAGCCAAGTCGTCTACAACCTGATCGATGCGGGTATACATTAAGTCCATCACCTGCTCATCAGCGGTATCTGGTGAATGAAGATTAAAGACAACTACCCGCTTCTTTTGACCGTACCGGTACAAGCGACCAATGCGCTGAACCAGGCGCATTGGGTTCCAGGGTAGGTCAAAGTTCACCATGATGTGACACTTTCGCTGGAGGTTAATACCCTCTCCGCCTGCCTCTGTTGAGATAAGAAAATTAGCGGTGTCTTCGAAGCGGGCTATGGCATCTCGCCGCTGGGGATGTGGCATGGAGCCGTTGATTAACTCTACACTGCCATCGCCAAAGCGGGTTTCCAGCGCTTCACGAATATAGGCTTGTGTAGTTCGGTATTCGGTGAAGATCAGAACCTTCTCGTTAGAATTACTGCCAAGGATTTCGGTGATCAGTCGATCGATAAATCCTTTAAGCTTTCTGTCGTCAACACGCAATCCGTCAGCTTCGGCGATGAGTTCATCCAGGAGCTCCAGCTCTCCCTCGAAGAACTCTTTGGCATCTGTGTAGAGCTGCTCTTCCCACTCCCCGAAGAAGCGCTGGTCCTGATTCTCTATCTCATCAAACTTGATACCACCAAGAATCTCACCTTCGAGGCGCGCCTTTCGATTAATCAAAGCCTGATGAATTGCCGCAACGCTTGAGGCGGCCAGCTTACGGTACACCGTCATTACGAAGCCAATGGCGTTGCCTTTGAAACCCAGCGCTGCGCCGGCTGCGTAGCCCTTCTTCAGGTAGTCCTGGAGTTTTTTATCAAACTCCTTGGCAGCTTCGGATACATGTACCGGTAACGAGGTGGTGGTTTTACCTTTAAACAGGAAGTTCCCCTCCGCATCCGTTACGTCTGCTTTGTTGTTGCGGAATACCATCTCTCCGATAATTTCGGGGTTTAGCGCCAGCGTGGTGATTTCTTCCTTGCGTTCCGGATGAAGCAGCTCCAGGAGTGCCTGGAATTTGTCCTGCATGCCCTGGTGGGGCGTAGCGCTCAATAGAATTAGAGCATCCGTATTGCGGCGGAGGTGCGCTGCCAGCTGAAAGCGTTGGGATGCATCCAGCTTCATTCCGTACTGCCGCCGGCTCAGTCTGTGGGCTTCGTCAAAAATGACAATATCCCACTTTCCAGCTTGCTGGATTTGTTCCAGGTTCTCGGGGCTCTTGAGACGATCGATGGAAGCGATAACGAAATCAAACATCTTCCAGTGGCGAGGCTCATTGATCATAAAGTCCTCACCGTAAATCTGGAACTCCCCCATTTTGAACTTGTAGTTGAGTTCTTCCTGCCACTGCTTGGTCAAACCTGCCGGAGTAACCAGCAGCACCCGCTTGAGGTGTCCTCTTTGTTTGAGAGCGGCGAGGAGCATGCCTGTCTCGATGGTTTTTCCGAGACCTACATCATCAGCAATTAGCCAGTTCAGGTGACCAGAGGCAAGGATGTGGTGAACCAGGTGGATCTGGTGAGGAAGTGGATCAATTTCAAGATTCGACAAGGAGCCGGTGTTCTCATTCCACATTTCCAAGGCATGAGCCAACGATTTGAGCCTGAAACGCTCGGCGCCGTCCTCCGGCCCCGTATCACCGAGAATGAAGCGATGTCTCGCACCCTTTATCTGTCGGAGGTTCTCATACGGCAGCCATGCCTGACGACCCAACTGAAGGAAGTCGACGAGTGCCTGGTCTTTTCCACCGATTGTTCTTACTCGCTGGATTACTCCCTCACCAAGAGACGCTCTTACTCGTGAATTGGGCAGGTCCTGTACTTCCATCTGCGGCTTGAGACCACTCCGAAGGTCATCTAAAGATTCAACAGAAACCTGGCCGGATTTCTGCCACTTAACGGTGATAACCACATCATCGCCTCGATCCACAGAATCGACGACACGGCCCACTGTTTCTTCGCCAGACGACGATACCTTTTTTACCCAGCAATTTTTGACGGGCGCAAGACGATTGCTACCTTGGCTCACTTTTTATCCTTATCTTCGTCAAATGCTTCCTTCGGAAGAACTTTGAACTTATTTTCTATTCCCGGCATGGCGAATCCACTATCTGCACCGATCTCCCTGAGTTCGTCCCTCATCTCTGATATTTCACTCAAGAGCTCCGGGTTATCAACGCCCCACTCATCATGAACTGGGAAACTAAAGAGAAATCCAAGATCACCCGGGAGAGTCCGTCTACTCGCACCCATTCGATACCGGAGGTATTTGAGAAATGCGTGGAAGTGGCGCCGCAACCGATTATTGAAATACCACTCTTCAAAGAGCTCTTCGATAAAGGCCTGAATCTCGAATTCATCTGGAATGGATGGAAAGCAACGGATAAGCCTCAACGCATCTGCCCAGCTGAAATTCCTGTAAACGGCCTCGGCCTGCATAAACGGCGCGTTGGAGCGCATCCGAAATGTGGTCCAGAGATATTCATTACTGAACCAGATCGAGCGGACCTTTTTCGCCAAGACAATCTGCTCTGGAACTGCACCTCGTTCGATCTGGTTTTCGATCGCTATACGAGCTGCGCTCCAACCACTTTCCACGAAGATCGATTCAAGCAGTGGCAGATACTCCCTATCCCACCCCACTCGTTCCAGGACATCCACGGCAGCCTGTCGAGCTCTCTGTTCTCTAGGGATACCTGCAAGCGTGAGGTCTTCATCGGTGTTTTCACGACTCGCCTCTTCATCGAAATCGTCGAGGTCTTCCCAGCCAAAATCCTCAGACTCAAAGTCATCCAAGGGGTAGTCTTCTACCGCCTCAGTAACCGGATCAATTTCGTAAATATCGTCTTCGAAATCGGCCTCAACATCGACGATGTCGAGAATATTGTTTTCGTCATCTGGCAACTCAAGGCTATCTTCGGATCTTTCCGACTCATCATCGCTTTCGAAGGAAAGACCCAATTGGGTTTCTGAACGATCTGGCGTTTCCGCCTGTTTGGGAGCGGAGATCTCATCGGATGCAGCCTCATCCGTTACCTCTGATCGGGATTCAATTGCCTCAGGGATGTCTGAATCCGGCGTACCGGCATCCGAATCAGCTCTACCAGACTCATCGAGCTCGTTTTCCTCAGCCGCATGAGGGATATCAACGGGAACAGCATCATTTTTCTTCGCGCGCCCCCTTCTGATGATCGTAATTTGAGGTTCGGAATCATCAGGTGTTTCGGGCGTGTCTCGTTTCTCGGGCTGTCGCTTCAAGTGGAGTGTGCCCGATCTCTCCCGATGCTGAGCCTCGTCTTGCACGGGCTCAGCTCTGACTTCGTCCAACGGAGAAAATTCATCGTTTGACGAATCTTCAGCTAACTCTTCAATATAATCCGCGTCTGCGTCGCTGAAGGCTTCTGGTGAGTAATCGCCATGGGTAACGGGATTCGGGGCCGGGTTAGTTTTGGCGAGAGATCGTCGCAAATAAACAACCGCCTTCTCCGGCTGGCGGTCCAGAAGATAAACCCGCCCCAGTGCGCTGAGAAGAGACGTATTATCAGGGGAGTCGGAGATCGCTTCTTCAAGGAGGTCGATAGCCGCCTGACGTAACCCCTGGGTAACAAGCTGGTTGACTTGAGTCAGTAAGGATGTCGTCGTTTCGGTCGACTTTCGACCGACATCACTTTGTTTGTTGGTCCCTAACACCAAACAACTCCCTCTACTGCTAGCGACTCTCTACTCGGCAGACAACTGAACATTGCCGATATTCCGGAGTAACCGATTATTGGTCACAGAATTTGATGCAAAAGCATAGCCTGCGACCTTGTTGTTGTAGCCTCAATACTGATTGATTCAGCGGACTTTTCCAAGCATTGAAAAGGCTTTCAGATCAGTTTAACGGGCTCACACCACTAGAATACAGCGGGGAGCGACATTCAATGTCGCAAGTCAATGCGCTCGCATGTGTTTCACCACCTAACCCTGGAGCATTTCGAATCAAAACTGATCCTCCTCGCAGACCAGGTATTCCAGCCGGTCACTCTCCACCGCCAGCACATGAGCACAGTAGACAAACTCCCGCCAGTGCAGGCTATCAACCGGATGCACGCAGCGACCGACAATCTCCTGGTGGTCATTCAGCATGAACTCGACCACGTCGGTAGAGCGATTTCGCTCCCATGTAAGCTCTACAATTTTCTCAACAGGCAGTGCACTCACAACGTCCGAGGGCACTGCTGGACTTATGAAAACACACTGCCCGTCGCACTCCGACAGGAGGACGGTCTGGGAGCGCTGTAATTCGCCCTCTTTGAACCAAAACCGGAGCCCGATCGTGTTCCCGGAATCGACCACATCGACCTTCAGGGCCTGTTGACCGACTTGAATTTCTTGGTCTTGCCGAAGTCGTTCGAGATGCTGAGAAACGACAGAGCCTGGCGGTCGGTATTGCTTCGGGTCGTGCCTTTCATGAAACCGATCCAGTAGCGCCGTCATATCCCTCTCGACCGTTACGATTTCATCCCCCACCAGCATTTCAGCATCGTATGCCAATCGCCAAACGTTCCTGGCAGTTTGGTAAGCAAAGGTTCTATGGAGCGTGGTCCAGGATTGCTGGTGCATCAACGTCGCCAGTTCCGCATGGGATCCTATCTGGACTTGGGTTCCACGACCGTCCTGGTGATCGACCACGACTCGGGCAAGGATTTCTCCAGATGCCCTGGCTGTCGTCAATCGAACTTCGGCCATATCCGATACCTGTCCGACCAGGTCGCTAACCTTCAGGTTAACGCTCAGTGGCCAGCGACCGCGCTCACCTACACCGAGCGCTGAGGCAATCAGTTGCTTCGCCTGATCGACGTTCGCCTGCACTTGCTCTTGAGTCTCCCTGATCTGCTGTTTGAGAAAACTCAGGTGTCCCATATCAGATCTTGGATCTGCCGGATCAAAAGGACTTTCCAGGAAATCTCTTATCTGGGGCTCTATTCGGGTGCGATCGGCGATTTCAGATTCGGCAATCTCCTCCCTGTCTGAAGCGACCGTGTTCCCGATCTCATGGAGCGATGCCATGTAACGATTAATATTTTCCGAGAGCCGACGAATCTGAACCCGCTCAATGCTCTCCTTCACATGAGGGAAACTGACCTGTATTAAGTCATCCTCTTCCGGATCAATGAAGCCTTCACGAGTGAGCCGACGCTGTGCCAGTGAGCCAACCCGATCAACCCGGCCGTTCTTCTGCTCGATGCTCACTGGCGAACCTGATACGCCGTAGTGAACAACGCTGTCACAGAACAGGTGCAGGTCTTCCCCTTCCTGAAACACGTTCGTGCTCACCAGTACCAATGGATACCCCGGCATACGAAACTTGCGGGCCTGGGCTGAGCGCTGTCCCGGCGCATTAGTCTCGCCCGTGGCACCTATGATCGGAGCGATTGGGTTTAGCTGGTTACTGAGATAGCGGCGATATTCATTGGTGCCCAGGTCAAAAATGCCTGGAAGGTTGGCTTTCAGTATCGCCGGCAGCTCATCCGCCAGCCCCTTTAGTTCACGATAGGTGGAGAACCCTGGAACATGGGACTGTCGAGTCAGCTCCGTGACGAAATCTTTAACCCAGCCAGTTAGGACGCTGCTACTGAGATCTCCCTCTCCCTGCCTCAGACGTGACACGTACAGATCAATCATGCCGTGGCCCGTGCGTAGCACCGTCGATAAAAGTGCCGCGTGTATATCGACGGTCCTCAGAAGCGCTTGAATGTCCTCAGGGTTATTGCATTCTGCCGTTTCAGTCAGCTTACGAAGCAGCTTTCCTAAACTTGGCAGAATTTGCCCCCTCAGCGCATCGCTGGCTTCTAGCTCAGAGAACAGTGTTGGTATGCCGAGTTGCTCTCGAACATCCTGAGGGTCTAGTGGAGCACCATCTTTCTGATATTTCTGATGACTGACGGAAGCTCGAAGATGATCTCGAAGTGGAGCAAATACGCTGTGTCCGAGGTGGTTGACCCAGGCATCGAGGAAAAACAGTTGCGACAGCCTGAATTTCCGGAGGTACTCCTGCGCCTGAACCTTTCCAAGATCGGCAAGGGACGTTTCGGTTGCAGCGGCCAAGCATTGCTCGATAACTTGGCGTGGATCCACGCCGCTGAAAAAGCAGATGAGCTGTGCCCAATTCACTCCTAACAGAGGGCTGGCGAGGCGCGTGGGTTGGGAAAGGCTTTGCCTCACCTGATCCGGCGTTAAAAGATCCCCCCAGTTCTTCTGTTTTTGAGGCTTTGGCGCATCGCCCCGGAAGAACCAGTTGAAGAGGTTGTCGTTCTTGGGCGGCTGCCGGAGTTCGGCCTCCCCAGTGCTGCCCTCGTCCGCGAGGCCTTCGTCTATGCGCTCGTCCCTGAAACGGCTGATTTCACGGTATTCGCCGATCACGCCTTGCATAGAGCTCAGGGCTTTCGGGCGATCTTGCAGGCGGAAGTTCAGGTAATTGATCAGCCAATCGTCATAGCACTCATCGAGTTTCTGTTTGAGTTCTTTGACGCTTTTCACCCGACGCACGAATACAAGCTGTTTGCGATTCTCCTGGAAAACCGCGTTGGCCAACTGCTTTGCAACGGTGTCCATTTTAGGGTGTGGCAGTGACCGCCCGAGGTTTGCATTGACATAGCTGTCGACAATAGCGCCAACCACGTTCCGGTCCTGCGCATCGCGTCCCCTGTCATCGGGGTCTTCGCTATCGAACTCCACCCGGGGGGAGCGAGTGGTTTCACCATAGCTCTCGAAGGATGCAAGCATGCCCATTTGAAATGACGGCGAGCCATGTTTGTGACCAAGTGCATCACCAACCTTCTTCTGAACCAGGGCGGTGACTAGCTTCTGTTCATCCGTTTCCAGTTCAATCGCTGCCTTTTGCCCATCGCGCCACTCCGCACGGTACATATTGCGGGTGTATTCCCGGTCGCCGATTTTCAACCGGTTGAGGCGGCGCACCATAAACCGGGCAATCTCTGCTTTGTCCGTTACAGACTGGGCGTTCCTGAGTAGGCCGTCCTTCCCTACCAGAGCAAGTTGGTTTCGTAGCTGTTCCAGGTTGCGGTCGTAAGGCGTGGCGGAGAGCAGCAAGGCATTGCGTACGCGACGCTGAAAAGGTCGGTCCTCAGCGTTTTGGTTTTGATAGAACCCCAAGACCTGAGAAAGTACGCGGTTTCGGTCGCTGCTCTCGAAGTTGTGTTTGAAATTGTGGCTCTCGTCGATAACCACCAGGTCGAAGGTGGGCAGCACGTAATTCAGTGCCCGGGCGAACTCGTCTTTTACTCCACGATGAGTGGGATCACCACTTGGGACCGAAAATGCCGGCAACATTCTCTGCAGTTTCTTGCGCTGCTCGTTCCAGCTTCTGATTGCTTCCTCATCGTATTCATCGGCAGCTTTTTTTAAGCCAAAGCTGAAACTCCCATTGCGAACGAAAAAGTCAGCATAGAAGCCGGAGGCTGCTGTGCGGATGAGGTCTTCCAGGCTATCGCATTTGGCCACAGGGGCAGCCGGCTTGCCCTCCGGAGTACGCACTCGGTAGCTAGCAGTACAGACGTTCCTGTCGATAAAGCTGGCATGTTCCCGCAGCCATTTATCCTGAACATTAGCACTCGGGCAAATATAGAGAACCCGCAGGGCCGGGTTGAAATACCGCATCTGCATATTCCGGCCCATCGTGACCACCCATTCCGTTTGAACGTGACCGCCTGTTCCGGGCGATCGTGACCGCTCATTCCGTTTTATCGTGACCG
>NZ_FONF01000074.1:0-1291 GCF_900112835.1 Marinobacter sp. DSM 26671
CAGGACCAACGGGTTACCAGAATCGCACCGATAATCCCCATCATCGGGTCCATCCAGTTCCACCCGGCATATTTACCCGCCAGAAGGGCAACAATGGCAAGGACTGACGTCAACGCATCTGCAAGCACATGCAGGTAAGCGGCCCGTCGGTTGTGGTCATGGTGATGATGGTGGTGACCGTGATTATGCCCGTGACTGTGACCATGGTCATGACCTGCATCCCCCAGTATCCACGCTGACACCCCGTTGACCACCAGGCCTATGATGGCCACAAATATGGCCCCATCGAAAGAAATGGGGACGGGCTGGATAAAACGCCCAACACTCTCGATGACCATGTAGAGCGCAAAGACAGCCAGCAGAATGGCTCCGGTAAAGCCGCCCAGCGCATTGACCTTCCCCGTCCCGAAAGAGAATCGGGCGTTGCCTGCGTTTTTCCTGGCGTATGCATAGGCGAAGGCGGCAATACCCAGGGCCACCGCGTGCGACCCCATGTGCAGCCCATCGGCCAGCAAGGCCATCGAGCCATAAACGATCCCGGCCAGGATTTCCCAGACCATCATCGCCAGCGTTAGGCCCACCACGATGAGCGTTCGGATTTCTCCGGGGCGCTTCCGATCCTGGCCAAAGACATGCTTATGTTGCCAATGATCGAGTCGTTCGTGGTGCATCACAGTGTTCCTAGCGTGGCTGATGATTTGGTAAGTCTGGGGTCAAAACCAGCTTTTAACCTATCCCCCGTGGGGGGATATATGAGAATGCTACTGTAGTCAGATGGCCATCACAACCGTTCAGCCATAAAAGTGTTGTGATTGCTACAAACACGTAGTAGATTCTACAGAATGTCATGGCTTCTACTGATTCTGTCACTTCCTACAGAAAATGCGACGGTGCGTATGCGGGCCTGGCGCTCTATTAAGGCATGGGGCGCGGCTTCACTTCGCGACGGCGTCTATTTACTGCCAGCTCACCCCGATCACGTCGAGAAGTTGGAGGCTGTGGCCCATGACGTGCGTGAAGCCGGCGGTGTCGCCCATGTTGTACCCACTGACGGCCCGGATGCTCATGAATTCCCCGCTTTATTCGATCGTGCGGACGACTATGAGGCCTTGCACTCGGACATCGCAGAACTACGGGCAACGCTGCTGCCAGAATCGGCCATGGAGGTTATTAGGGAGACCCGGAAACTGCGTAAGCGCTTCACGCGCGTGTCACAGATTGATTTTTTTCCAGGTGCTGCCCGTGAACGGGTCGATCGGGCGTTGCAGGAACTGGAAACCGACGCAAATCG